>NZ_AKFU01000024.1:0-57500 GCF_000277625.1 Clostridium sp. MSTE9 | reverse complement strand
TCTTTTGGGGGCCCCTTTGAAGGATATCTTATACTTTTAAAATATTCACTTTTCAACAAACGAAATCGCCAAGTATTTATATCATAATGACAAGTTTACTTGACAAGGATAGCAGGATATGATATTTTGTAATTAGAATTTAAATGGAGGGAGTGCCAGGAATAAATCGTGAGGAGATCCTAAACGAGATAAAGCATACAAAGTGCGAGGATGAAGGTACCGTTTATATAGAGAACCGGTTGCGCCGCAGCAGTACAAAAGGAATGATGTTTTGCTTGATTGCGCTGATGCTTTATCGTATTTGGGCAGGGGTCACTTATTACGATTTGATGACGGTATTTTGGCTGTATGGTGGAATTGTGATGTTTTCGGGATATCGCATCAGTAAAATGAAATCGCATTTTGTGATAGCACTGCTTGAGTTTGCAGTTGCCGCTGTTTCAGTAGGACTTTATATAAAAACCACCTGGCCGCTTGACTAAATATCGCCACTAAATTCTATTTGATGCCTGCTGATAGAAAAGGAGTAGAATATGGATCGTAATGTCATTTTAGAGAGCAATAAACAGGCGAGAATCCGTGATGAGGGCACAGAGTTTGTAGATAATCGCGCGAGGAGAAAAGGCGAGTTCGTGCTGATGTGTTTGATGGTTCTTCTGATGGTGTACAATCTCTTGAAGGGAATTCAAAGCGATGATTTAATGGCAGTCTTTTGGGCCTATACTTCGGTCATATATCTGCACAAATACAAAATATACCGCCAAAAGACTGATCTGGTTGCAACGGTGGCCGCCATGGTGGCAGCGTTTGCGAATTTGCTGTTGTATTTTTTGCATACGTGGTGAGGAATATGGAGCAGGAACTGATTTTTAAAAACCGTATCCGCATGTGGCGGGCAGAAAAACGGATTTCACAGGGCGAGCTTGCGGAGCTGGTGGGCGTATCTCGCCAGACGATCAGCTCGATTGAAAACCTGCAGTTTTGTCCCAGCGCGCGTCTGGCGCTGCTGATTTGTGTAGCTTTGGAAAAGAGCTTTGAGGAAGTTTTTTATTTTGATTTAGAACAATCCCTATCCAACAAACGAAAAACGAAGTTATTGTTGGAAGAGCAGAAAGAATGATAATTTTACTCATTGTAATGATTTAATGATGATTTACAAATAGTTGTCTGTTCACCTGGGAATCCTTGCCGTTCCTTGACATTCCGGGGTGCTTCCTGTATCTTTAAAACGGATGAAAAATGAGAGTTACCTGAAAATAGGGTGAAAGGAAACAATATGCTGACAGTTTCAAATCTGACAAAACGATATGACAGCCTTCTGGCAAACGACGACGTGAGTTTTGAAGTGCAGCCCGGCGAAATTGCCGTGCTGATGGGCCCGAACGGTGCGGGTAAATCGACTGCGATTAAATGTATTGCGGGGCTCCTGCGATTTCACGGATCGATTCTCGTCTGTGGAGTACCGAACAAAAAGGCGGAAGCCCGACGCGTGTTTGGATATGTGCCGGAACTGCCCGCGCTGTTCCCGCTTTTGACCGTGTGGGAGCACGTTGAATTTATTTCCCGGGCGTATCAGCTGCAGGATTGGCGGGAGCGTGCCGAGGCCCTGCTGGACAGAATGGAGCTGACGGATAAAAAGGAAAAGCTGGGCCAGGAGCTTTCGAAGGGAATGCAGCAGAAGCTGAGCCTATGCTGTGCGCTTTTGCCGCAGCCGAAGGTGATTATGCTGGATGAGCCACTGGTCGGTCTGGATCCGCACGCGATCAAGGAGCTGAAAACGATGCTGACCGAGCTGCGCGATCAGGGTTGTGCCGTGCTGGTCAGTACGCACATGCTCGACAGTGTCGCTGAGTTCTGGGACAAGGCTTTGATTATGAAATCCGGTAAGATCATGGCGATCCGTACCCGCGCGGAGATTGAGGAAAGCGGAGAAAATCTGGAACAGCTCTTCTTCTCCATTACGGAAAATGGGGATGGAGGTACCACGGAATGAAATCCATTTGCTACCTGACCTATTGCCAGGCCAAGAACTCCCTGCTGGAGATGCTCCGCCATCCGGGTAAGCTGATTGCTTATCTGTTTGTCATTGCAATGATCGTATTCTCTGTGCTGACAAGACAGAGCAATACGGCTGTAACGGGTGTTCCCGATACGCGGTTGATCGGGGGAATTTATTTCTTTGTGCTTTTGGGGCTGCTGGTGATGATCCTGCTGTCAGGGGTCAAATCCGGCTCTACGTTTTTCAGTATGCCGGATGTGAATCTTCTGTTTGTTTCACCGCTTCGGCCGAATCTGATTCTGGCCTATGGCCTGGTGAAGCAGATGACGTCGATGATCCTGGTGGTTGTGTTCCTGATGCTGTATTCCCCGATGCTGATGCAAATGTTTGATCTGACGTCGGGTCAGGTTTTTATGATGATGGTCGGTCTGGCATTCCTGCTGATTCTGGCGCAGATTCTTTCCATGCTGCTGTATAACCTGAGCAATGGCAGCCCTGCACGGCGCAGGACGATCAGCTCTGTGATTTACGGTGTGGCGGCTTTGCCGGTTTTGTATGTGGCCGCGGGCGCGCTTCGTTCCGAAAATGTATATCAGGGAGCGCTGCAAGGAGCGTCATCGCCGCTGCTCGATGCATTCCCGGTGGCAGGCTGGCTTCGCGGTGCGGTTTTCGGCGCAGTTTCCGGCAATGGCGGCCAGATGTCACTGTATACCGTACTGATCCTCGTGCTGACAGTCGCCAGCGTGATTCTGCTCGTTAAGGGGAATCCTGATTATTATGAGGATGTACTGCAGAGCACAGAGGTCACCTATGAGGCGATGCAGGAGAAGAAGGCGAATGAAAACGGCGCGGGCCTGGCGCGATTCCGCAACCGTCATGCCGTAAAAAAAGGCGGCTTTCACGGCGGATGGGGAGCAAATACGTTCTTTTATAAGCAGCTGTGTGAAATGCGCCGTAAAAATCGCTTTGGATTCCTGACGACCTCGACAATCCTGATTGTGCTGATCGCGGTTGGAATGGCAGTCTTTCTGGAGCGTGTCTCACGCGGCGATAGCGACCCAATGGATGCGGAGGCAATGTACGCCTCTGTATTGTCTACAGAAATTTATTTGCTGTTCTTCTTTCAGGCGGCCGCAGATTGGGTGGCGGAGCTGAAGAAGCCGTATATTTATCTGGTGCCGTCCTCTTCGCTGTCCCGTTTGATCTGGGCCAGTGCCACCACGTTGGCCAAACCCCTTGTCGACGGCGCTGTGGCGTTCACGGTGCTGTGGTTGTACCTGCGGGTCAACCCGATCATCTGGATCTGCTCGATTCTGATGTATGCGAGCTTCGGATGCCTGTTTACTTCAACAAGCATTCTGTTCTTCCGTCTGTTTGGGCAGCCGGCGCCGAAAGGGCTGCTGGCGTTCCTTCAGCTGCTGATTCTGCTTGTTCTGGCGATTCCGGGCGGAGTCCTTGCGCTGATTGCCATTGTAGCTCTGCAGCTGCCCTGGTATTTGGCGGGAATCGCGTTCTCTGCAGGGTGCATTCTTGTCACGCTGGGGATATACGCCGCCTGCCACAATATTTTAGAAGCGCCGGAAATGCGGTGAGTGTATTCTGAACTTTGGTTTTAGGCCTGGCAGGTGAAACCTGCGTATGAATCGCGGGGCAGGGGCCAGAAAAGGTCATTTCTTCCGTCGCGAAGGGCAATTTTCTTCTAAAATCTATTATTTTGCTTTTAGCGAGTTTCCTCGCATAGAAAATCCGCTGACGCAGGCTTTCCTCGGCCTGAGGGGCATGCCTGCGTCAGCATACAGGCTGAATCTTGTACATAGCGGGAAATCCCGCAGAGACATCTCCAGAGTAGAATATATTTGAGTGTAAAACCGTTTTCTGCGACAGTCTCCGTCGCAGAAAAGAGGGAGAAAACGCTGTATTAAGGTTTTTTAAAAATTTTTTAAAAAAATGCTTGCATTTTGTCCGACACTGTGATATTATAATCAAGTCGCCAAGAGCGACAGCAAAAATGAATAGTTGGTGTCGATGACGGTGAGGGTCCACCTGTTCCCATTCCGAACACAGAAGTTAAGCTCATCAGTGCCGAAGATACTTGGCTGGTAACGGCCCGGGACAATAGGATGATGCCAACATCATAAAAGCAGCCACCCAATAGGGTGGTTGTTTTTTTATTCAAAGAGCAATTTTAGAAGAATCTGAATGAATAAAAAAATCGCTCCGAACACCGGAGCGATTTTTTTATGTTGTGTATGTTGTGATAGGTTTTATTCAGGTAAGAGGCAACAGTTTTGCGTGATACAACGCTTTTTTCAAAGCAAGAGTAGCCGCGGCGGCAAATACGATTTTTGCCAAGTCCAGCGGAACAAAGGGAATTACCGTGAGGGAAAGCGCCTTTGCCAGATCTGCATGGGCCACGGCCATAAACATCAGGCAGCCGGCTGTGTAGCAGATCACAAGAGCAACCGAAAAGGCAATCACCACAGAATAAAAGCGGTTCTGCGGCAGCTTTTCCAATAGAAGTGCAATCACAAACGCCATGATCGGGTAGGCCAGCAAAAATCCACCGGTTGGTCCAACCAGAATACCCAGTCCGCCGCGGAACTGACTGAAAACCGGCAGGCCGGCAGCTCCCAGCATCAAATATACAACCAGCGCGCTGAATGCATTTCTTTTCGGCAGCAGCGCTCCGCACAGATAAATCGGAATCATCGCCAGTGAAATCGGGATCGGCGTAAACGGCAGTACGATCACCAGCGGCCCTAAAACCATGGTAAGCGCTGTAAACATAGCGGTCAGCGCTAAATTTTTTGTCTTCATCCTTACGACCTCCTCATAAACTGTATTATACAGAAAGGGATTTGGATTGTCAACATATTTATTTTTACTTGGTTGACAATAGCGGTTACAAAAACGTTTCTTGTACTTCTTAAATTTTTAGTGTAAAATGCTAATACTGCAAATTATATCCATTTAGGATTTTTAGGAGAGGATGAGCACATGCACAGATTATCTGGAATTGCGCTCTGTTTTACGGCTTTCTTCCTGCTGTGGGGATGCGCTCAATCGCTGGAAAAGGAAGAATCCGTAGCGCTGGCCCCAAAGGCCGAGATGCTTGAGGTTCAAAGCTTTGTCCAAAAGCAGCCGCTGTCTTCGGAAGAAGTGAAAGGGATTGTACAAGGCCTTCTCGACCAGGCGAAGGATGTACAGTCGCAGATTATGATAGAGGATTTGTCTGGATCGGCCGGGAAGCGCGTGGCGGCTTACTCCATTCAAAGCGCGCAGGATTCTGTGGGTGACCAGGCCGCGCAGAGTTCTGAAAGTGCGGTAGAAAGCACGCTGGAAGGGCTTGTGCCGATCACCGGCGGGGAATATGATTCCTCTGAGAAAATACGGGAAGGCATGCAGTCGATTTACACGCCTGAAGCGGCAGAGGAGTACTGCTCCGAGCTGTTTGAGGGGACAGACCCCATTTTACAGGAAATTGACGGTGTGCTGTACTTCTCGCAGGATCAGACGGTTCTGTCTCCCGGTGCAATGGAATATTTGGTGGACACTTCGGTGATCATGCGGCAGACGGTCGATGAGATCACGGTAGAGCTGACAATGCAGACCCAGGGCTCCGCACCCATGAAAAGAAACCTGCGCCTGAAAAAGCAGGGGGAAAACTGGCGGCTGGACAGCGTCGTTTTTCCGCAGCGGATTCAGGAAGACGGAAACTAAAAGAAATCCCTCCCGAAAAGGAGGGTTTTTTCTTTGCAGAAGATAGATGGTAAAATGTGAAATGAAGGTGCAGGAACAGAGAGTAAAGCATTAAAAACGGGCGAAAATAAGAGGGAATACAAAATAAATTAAAAAAACGGAGCTTCGCCCTTGACAAGCCCCTGCCGATTGTGGTAGTATCAGAAATGCAGTTCCATCGCTTCCGCAGAGAAGCTGTTCTTTTAGGAAAAAACCCAGTTGGGTTTGCGAGGAATAAACGAAGATTTTTTAGGAGGAAAACGCTCATGTCTACTTATATGCCCAAAGCGGGTCAGGTTGACCGCAAGTGGTATGTGATTGATGCTGCCGGTAAGCCGCTTGGCCGTGTTGCGGTACAGGCTGCTGTTTTACTGCGCGGTAAGCACAAGCCCACCTTCGCCCCCCATGTGGATTGCGGCGATCATGTTGTTATCATCAACTCTGCAAAGGCTGTTCTGACCGGTTCTAAGCTTCAGAAGAAGTATTATTACCACCACACAGGTTACATCGGTAACCTGAAAGAGGTCCGTTACGATACTCTGATGCGTGAGAAGCCCGAAAAGGCAATGGAGCTTGCTGTAAAAGGCATGATTCCGGATACCACCATCGGCCGTGAGGCACTTACCAGACTGCGTGTGTATGCTGGTGCAGAGCATAAGCACAGCGCACAGAAGCCCGCCGAATGGGCGCTTTAAGGGAGGGGGATAAGTATGTACGATAAGGCTCCATATTTTTACGGAACTGGAAGAAGAAAAAGCTCTGTGGCCCGCGTGAGAATCTATCAGGGAACCGGTAAGGTAACCATCAATGATAGAGATATCGACGATTATTTCGGCCTGGAGACCCTGAAGCTGATCGTGCGTCAGCCTCTGGAGCTGACCAATGTGGCCGACAAGTTCGACGTTGTTTGCCGCGTTGCCGGCGGCGGCGTTACCGGCCAGGCCGGTGCGATCCGTCATGGTATTGCCAGAGCACTGCTGCAGTACGACAGCGAGAACCTGCGCTCTACTTTGAAGAAGGCAGGCTTCCTGACCCGCGATCCGAGAATGAAGGAACGCAAGAAGTACGGTTTGAAAGCGGCTCGCCGCGCACCGCAGTTCTCAAAGAGATAAATTACCGATATAAAAGCCCTCGGAAACAAGCTGTTTCCGAGGGCTTTTATTTTGTGAAAAACTGCTTTTGGTCCAGCCTTAAAGATTCGTTTGCCACTGTGGGTAGAGGTGCATAGGTGAGTATGCAAATACTCGTTGAATGTCTGAAAGGCCGATCACTGTTAGTACACCGCTTTCTAACAGCTTCTTTGCCTGAGAACGGGAAATCCCCGAACATTCTGCAATTAACCTGTCATAACGTACCCTGATTTTATGAGGATTAAAAAATTCAATTGTATTCTCTTTGATGCTGTTCCCGATCTCTTTTAACAGATAGGCCGGTTCTTCAAAAATCACCGCATCATTTTTCTGGAAAATCTTTCTGTTAATCCCGTATTTGTTCGCTATTTGATGATCGTTTTTTAGCAGCGCCTGATATTCCGATGGATCCAGTTCATTTCTGTCAACCCGCGAATAGATCGGCAGATTATAGGTATGCTTGCATTTTTGACATTGATAGATTAACCATACATCGATCTGTTTGCCATTGGCATTGATTCTGATTTTTTCGGTACTGTAATAAACATTTTTTCTTCCACAGCCTGAACAATTGCGAAATATTTTATATGTTTCAGTAGGGATAATTTCATATTTTTTTGATTTGAAACAGCTCATTCTGCATTTCCTTTCAGTGAACCGTAGAAGGCAGTGATGAGATTTTGGCTTCCTTATTCCCAAATCAAACCCTTAGGAATAATTTTCATAAGGCAGGTATCGTCGCCTGATTTTATGCTTTTTAATAAATCTACATCAACTTCACACCCAAAAGCTTTTTCAAACAGTACTTTGCTGTATCCTGCGGTACACTGACACCATGTTTTTGTCTCTAATTGATCCACGTCGGCAAGCATAGGGCAAGGACAAAAGAAAAACTGCAAATAAAGATCGCCCTCTTTGCAAAACAGACCTGCCGTTTTTGCCCGATCTGAACTTGCAAAATCCTCAAGATTAGATGAGGCGGCTTTCAGTTCCTTTAAAAGCGCCAGCTTTTGATCCATCCCGTAGCCGCATTGGCAGCCCATGCGAATCTGTTTCACTGTTTTCGGATCAAATTTGTTTTCCAGCCGATACATTGTCGATTTTACCCAGTCGGGATTACTTTCGTTTTTTGCTGATCCGTCATGACCATATATGATTTCTTCGGCGGTTTCGAGATCGCTGCTATTTCTAACGGCCTCGAAAATGACGCGTTCCTGTAGTTCCCTGATATCAAACATGTAGACACCCCTAACTTTTTCAAAAAATAAAACAGACTTTCTTCTGTGAGAACTGCCACATCCGGCTGATTCTCATGATAGAAGAAAGTCTGTTTTCATACTTCTGAATTCTTGCCCTATTTCATGGGGATACAAAGATCCATAATGACGGAGCCTTTTTCTTTGTTGATTTTCCGGTAAATATTCAGTCCGCATCTTCCGTCCATTTTATAACCGCTTTCAGGCAGCCAAACGCTGAACAGGCCCTGTAGGGTACCAAAAATGTCCTGTATGTCCCCTTCAAAACGATAGGTCGCAAATTTGCCGCCTTTTACAGTTGTCACCTGGTCTAATTTGCAAAACTCATCTGTGGTAAAACAAATATCACACAGGCAGCTGTTTAGGCTGGTAATTGACGGATCATTGTAAAAGCGTTCGATTAATAAGGTATCTGATTTGATATCATCTTTGTATCGATCTAAAAAGTCAAACCATTTTTCTTTTAAATCAACATAATTTCCAATCATTCGTTCATAGATCACAAAAAAATCCGGAAGCTCCTGCATTGTAATTTTATGATCATATTCTTCAAATGGATCGAAGCGGGAAAGCCCTTCAGGATAAAACGGATTTGCCATGCCCGTTACATGGGTGGATTTGCGGAATTCTGATGGAGAAATGTGACGGTGCTTTCTAAATGCCGAGCTATAATTGGAAGAGCTATATCCGTAGTCCAGCCCGATATCGGTTATGGATTTGTTTTTTTCCAGCTTCATATCAACGGCGCTCTGGTCCAGTTTCAAGCGCTTGATAAATTCATATACGCTTTCGCCAGTCACCTGTTGAAAGGATCTGCAAAAATAGAACTTTGAGAAATGAAAATGCTCTGCAACGTCTTCAATAGAAAGATTCTCGTCAATGTGCTGGATGATATAATCCATGCTTTGATGAATGAGTTCTTTTTTCATCCAGTCACTCCCCCTTACGATGCATGTTGTTTGTTCGACACAAAGTCACTTAGAATGATTTCGATCACTGGTTATTTCTGAATGCTGATTGTCTTTATGGGAAGCAGGCATTGAGCTCCGGTGTTTTTATCACACCCGCAAAGCAGCAAGTAGAGATTCGCTGTCCGCTGTCCCGCTGGTGAGAAGATAGCAATTGACACGGGGAATCGAAAAATCAAGCAGAGGAACAGTCAGCAGCGCGCCGCGGTCAATCGAATCCCGCACCATGCTGTCAGGGAGAAAAGAATATCCCTTGCCGCTGTATAAGAAGGGGAGCAAATTCGCGCTGCGGTCAATTTCCAGCGAAAAAGCATGCCCTGCCGGGAACAGGTCTTTGATATAGCTGCCTACCTCCTGAAACGGAAAATCACAATATAAATAGGGGATGCCGGCCAGCTCCTGCTGTAAAATCCCCTGCCGGTACTCCTGATTCTGCGGAGCGGTTACCAGCAGCAGCTCATCGGTGGTAAACAGAGAGCACTGAATATTCTTTTTGGCATACGGGACATAAGAAAACGCCATGTCCAGCGTGTGATCCTGAAGCATCTGGATCAGCGCGTGAGAATGGCCGATGACGATGTTCAGCTTGGTTTCCGGGTGGCTCAGGGAGTAATCCACCAGCTTACGGGACAGGTGGCAGTCGTAAATGGTATTGGTCGAGCCGATCCGCAGGGAGGAGCGGTAGTGCGACATGCTGTTCAGTTCCTCGGCCGCACTCTGTGTCAGCTCTACAATACGCCGGGCATACGCCAGAAAGCGCTCCCCCTGCTCCGTCAGCTGCAGCAGCTTTCTGCTGCGCACAAAAAGAGGCTTGCCCAATTCTGCCTCAAGCTCCTGAATTCGGTTGGTTACGGTCGACTGCGCCACAAACAGCTGGTTTGCAGTGTGGGTGTAATTTTTCAGTTCCGCCAGCAAAAGAAAGGTTCGAAGGGTATCGGTGTTCATAAGACTGCCTCCTATGATAAAAACCTGATCTGCTAAGAAAATCAAAGATTTTGTTAGCAGGGTTTCAGAATCCTGAAACTCGAGGCAGAGAAAGCTTTTGGCTTCTGCCATGATGATAGGATTTCAATTATCGAAAAAACAAATCGTAATAATCTATTATATCGGTTTTACATATCATACTACATCCTGTTATACTGATCAATAGGAAAAGCCTACGAGAAAGGATGGAGTGAATTGGAGTACCTTCAGGAGCTGTTTGCAGACCGTATTGGCGGGTCATCGTTTGGAAAACAGGCGGAGCTGTATAAATTTGAAAAAATCAAGAAGACCCGGCGCCAGATGGAACGGGAGCATCCCGAAATACCAATGATCGATTTGGGCGTAGGCGAGCCGGACGCTATGGCGGACGCCGGAGTGATCGATGTTCTGTACAAGCAGGCGAAGGAATGGAAGAACCGGGGTTACGCGGACAACGGCATCCTTTTGTTCCAGCAGGCTGCGGCGGCATATATGGAGAATGTGTTTGGCGTTGGCGGGCTGTGCCCGGAAACGCAAATTCTTCATTCCATGGGTTCCAAATCTGCGCTGGCGATGATCCCGCAGGCTTTCATCAACCCGGGCGATATCACGCTGATGACCGTGCCGGGTTATCCGATTCTCGGCACGAAAACAAAATGGCTCGGCGGCGGGGTGTATCCGCTGCCGCTGCTGCAGGAAAATCATTTTCTTCCGGATTTGAACGCCATCCCGCAGGCGGTGCTGCAAAAGGCCAAGCTGCTTTATTTGAATTATCCCAACAACCCCACCGGAGCGGCTGCAACAAAAGAATTCTACAAAGCAGTGGTCGAGTTTGCAAAGAAGAACGAGATCATTGTGATTCAGGATGCCGCTTACGGCGCGCTGACCTTTGGCGAGCGGCCGCTTAGCTTTTTGTCTGTGGAGGGAGCTATGGAGGTCGGAATCGAGGTCCATTCCCTGAGCAAATCCTATAATATGACCGGCTGGCGGCTGGGCTTTATCGCGGGAAATGAAAAAATCGTGAAAGCGGTCGCCGCCGTAAAGGATAACAACGATTCCGGGCAGTTTATCGCCATACAGCACGCAGGGGCCTACGCGCTCGGCCATCCGGAAATCACAAGGGCAACCTGCGAAAAATACCGCAGAAGGCACGAGCTGCTGTCTGCCGCGCTGCGCCGGATCGGTTTTTTGGCCACGCCGCCCAAGGCGTCCTTTTACGAGTATATGGCGATTCCAAAAGGAACCCGAGACGGCCAGGTTTTCCATACGGCCGACGAGTTTTCAGATTACCTGCTGCGAAATGCGCTGATCTCCACGGTTCCGTGGGACGACGTAGGGCATTATATCCGGGTATCCGTCACGTTTGTTGCCGATGGGGAGCAGGAGGAGGCGCGGATCGTTGAAGAGATCGAACGGCGTCTGGCTCGCTGTGAGCTTGTATTTTAGCCAATTCCTTACCTGATCGATGTTGAAAGCAATCGGTTTGTGTTTTGTGAACAAATCCCTTCCTATTTTAATAGGAAGGGATTTGTTATACAGCAGGTAGAATTCGGAGTTTTTCGCTTTGCTCCCGGGCAAAGAAATGCGGCGATTGTAAATGCGGGGCAATTGTGTTACGCTAAGAAAGAGGTGAGAATATGGATGGAATCAGAAATCAGGAGCCGGTTAACGTAGCCGTATTTGTGGACTATGAAAATGTGTATAAGTGCCTGCTGGAACAAAATCAAAATATGCTGCGCTTGGCCTTTTTCGAAAAGCTGCGCGAGTGGTGCAGAATTCATGGCAAGCGGGTGGTCAAGATCGCGGTGTACTGTAATTTCGACAATACCGATCTTCACGAGTCTTATCATCAGTCTTTGCTGCAGTCTTACGGGGTGGAAACGATTCATACCGCAAATCAGGGCAAAAATTACGCGGATCTGAAAATCACGATCGACGTATTGACCTCGATCTACTCCAACCACAATATCGATGAATTCTTCATCATGTCCAACGACAAGGACATGACCCCGCTGCTCAACGTCATCCGCGCCAACAAACGAAATGTATCGGTGATTACCACCGGTGATCAGTATAACGAAGCGCTGATCGCGTTTGCGGATGAGCACGTCCGTCTGGAGGAGATTGTCAAAACAGAGATTCCTCACCGTGTTTTAGACGATATTATCGATCTGTATTGGAAAAAGTTCAATAAATATATCGAAGAGAAGATTGTGGAATTTGATAAGACGGGCGTGTTCAAGGAATACGCGCTGGAGTATAACCTGAAAAACGAGGTTGCGTTTTCTAAAATCATGATCTACGAGATGGCCAACGTTCTTCTCGATTTGTACCGGCAGGGGAAGGTGCTGTTTTATCACTATCTGTATAATGGCAGGCCGTATGTCGCGATGCTGCCGGCTGATAAAAAGGATTTGCTGATCCATAAGGGAATTCTCACAGAGGACGCCATTCTGCCGGATTTCGATATGGAGTCGGTTGTGCAGACGAAGTACGATTATTATAAAAGGCTGAACGATTGATCGCAAGCGAAAAGAGCTTCGTTTGCTCCAGTCCATTTCTCCCCGTGTTTTCCATTCGGAAAGCGCGGGGATTTTTTATGATTTCCCTTTTCATTATATATAGAAAAAGCAAGCAGTTTTACAGCGAGAATTTTCCCTCTTTAGAAATGCAAAGGTAAAACGATTGGGAGTTCTCTGTCGAGCAAAACTGGCCGGCCTGTGAAACAATGTGAAAAAAGAATATCCAAAACGTATTTTCAGCGAACGTTTATACAAATTTCAAGGAAAAAGAATGTATGACATCCCGGCGCTGCATGTTTTGGGCAAAGATCCGCTTTGAAAAGAGGAAAAAACTCAGCTGCACAGCCACTTTTCGGGAGGTGTCGGCACGCACGAAAAGACGCCGGTTTTCCCTATATATAATGAAAAGAGAAATCGGGTGTTTTTTACATTGTTTCACAGCAAAAAACAGCGTGGTCAAAACGTTGTTTGCGGGCTTTTGAAATGTGAAGATTCTTCCCAAAAGAACAGTGGAAAATGAATTGGAAGAAACAGAAGAACTTGGAAATAAAAACAGGGATCTGAAATAAAGAGGCTTATTTATGCCCATTATTTAACAGGAAATATATTACAAATAAGAAGATGCTTTCGCGGACTTTTTATTCAAAAGCGCGAAAGGACAAGCTGGTGAATCGACCTGCGGCCAAGCCTGAAAAACGAAAAAGTCAGATTCGTCAAGCCTTTTTTTTAGAAATTTTTTTCGCGGTAAAAATACAAATTCTTACAGGATATCAAAATCCAGTAAAAAAGCGAAGAGAAATGAAAAAATCCAGCAATCGCTGAGTTTTTTGACTTTCAAAATCTTTCTTCTCAAAATAATAATGCTTTTTTCTCGCTTATTTTACAAACAAAAACACGCCTGTAACGATTGTAACAAGTTTGTAACCGTTCATTTTCTTGCAGTTTGCACAGAAAACAGGCCTGATTTTACCGACGAAAAAATAGAAAATCGGAGAAAACAGGCAGTTATTATTTCTGATAAGAATTATAATTTTTTTGAATTGTGTAAACTGCACAAAAATACTAAGGAAACTAATTTGACAGCATTCATATTGTGCAGATATAATAACGCCATTGACGCACATCCGAATTCCTTACCTCAACGACGCAAAGATTCTTTGCGGCTTTTTCATATTCAGGGTGTTGAGGAAGAAGAAAGGAGACAATGCAAGTTGGAACTTCATTTCCCGGCGAAAAAATTCGTCGCGTTCGCGCTGACGATGATTATTTTTTTAAGTTCCGTCGTAACAGCGGTTGCAACCACCATTGCCGCCACCATTGTGGATGATAATAACACTTATACAATTCAGGTGCTGTCTTCTAAAACAGAAGACATTTTGGCACAGGCCCAAGTTAAAGTTGGCCCCCACGATGTGGTAACAAGAAATGATGAACATGGAATTGTCATTCATGTTCGCAGAGGGTACGAGGTCAATGTAACCGCCGAGGGGAAAACCACCCCGGTAATTATGTACACGAATGAGACCGCCGCTCAGGCGCTCGAAAAGGCCAAGGTACAGGTGAGCGACAAAGATCAGCTCAATGTTCCTCTGGATCAGGAGCTTTCTGAGGGCGACAAGGTAGAGGTGACAAAGCAGTATGGAATTCACGTTCTGCTCGACGGCGGCTTTGTAAGCCCCGTGGTTTCTGAGGGAACCGTAGAGCAGGCGCTCGAAGAGAGCGGCATCTCTCTGAATGAGGATGACATTGTGACTCCTTCTCCCGACACGCCGGTGGGAGACGGCCTTGTAGTTACCGTAAAGAGAGTCACCTACCGTGACGTGACAAAGACGGAAGAAATTCCGTATACCACTGTCACAAAAGAGAGCGACACCGTTTCGCAGGGCTCTTTCCGCGTTACAGCAGTCGGTGAAACCGGCGAGCGTGAGGTTGTCGTTCGTGAAAAGCTCGTAGACGGTATCGTGAAAGAAACCGAAACCGTCAGCAGCGCAGTTGTAAAGCAGCCTGTTGCAGAAGTAAAGCTGGTGGCTCCTTCCAAGAAAGAGGTAGTGGCAGAGGTATCTGCTGCGCCAACCTTTACGGACAAAAACGGCAAGCAGATGACTTACAAAAAGGTTCTGAAGGGTAAAGCTACGGCCTATACTTCGAATGGCGGACGTACCGCAACCGGCAAGCCGGCCAAGGTTGGCTATGTAGCGGTTGACCCCAAGATTATTCCTTATGGAACAAAGCTGTATATTACTTCGCCCAACGGCAAGGTAGTGTACGGTTATGCCGAGGCGGCGGATACCGGCGGAGCGATGCTCAGCGGCCGGATTCTGGTCGACCTGTACTACGACACGGAAAGCCAGTGTAACAGCTTTGGTGTGCGCAATATGCTGATTTATGTTCTGGACTAACCGCGGGTAGCGTGAGAAATAAAAAAGAGGAACGGCAGGTTTTCTGCCGTTCCTCTTTTTTATTTCTTCGGTTTTGAATGGAAGATCGAGGCGAAAGGGAAGCTCCATATCATTCTGCAAAAGAATTGAAAGTGCGAATTCCATCGTATTTTGTGCATGTTTCTTAAATCTTTTTTACAATTTGTGCGTAATGTGGAACTTTTATTGACTCGCTCTTTTTTCACATGGTATAATTGCACAACATATCTAAATTTTTCTATGCGGTATGGAATATCAAGAACGCACGCGGCACAAATGAATCGAGAAACTCAGCCGGATAGAAAAAGGAAACGAATGCAGAGGAGAGTTTTAGAATGGATTTGTATTATTATCTGGCGGCTGGGGCTGCCCTCACTGCGCTGCTTGCAGCAGTGATACTTGCAAGGCAGGTAACGGCACAGGCGGAGGGCACAGAGCGGATGAAAGAGATTGCCGCGGCAATCCGGGACGGCGCGAATGCTTTTTTGTGGGCGGAATATAAAATTCTGGCGGTTTTCATTGCGGTTGTATTTGCTGTGATTGCCGTGGTGGCTGGTCTTTTGGGCGCCGCCGCGTTTTTGATCGGCGCAGTGTCTTCGATTCTGGCCGGCTTTTTCGGGATGAATATTGCAACCCGCGCCAATGTGCGCACAGCCAACGCCGCCAAGGAGCACGGTATGCGGCGTGCGCTTGCCATCGCCTTTTCCGGAGGAGCGGTAACAGGCCTTACTGTAGCAGGTCTTGGCCTTTTGGGTGTGGGGATGCTGTATTATCTGGTCCGCGACCCGAACATTTTGTTTGATTACAGCCTGGGTGTCTCTTCCATTGCGCTGTTTGCACGCGTTGGCGGGGGCATCTATACCAAGGCGGCGGATGTGGGCGCCGATCTGGTGGGGAAGGTCGAGGCCGGCATTCCCGAGGATGACCCGCGCAATCCGGCAGTTATTGCGGATAACGTGGGGGACAACGTAGGGGATGTGGCCGGCATGGGAGCCGATTTGTTCGAATCCTATTCGGTGTCGATCGTATCCGCCATTTCGCTGGGCCTTGCCGCGTTTGGCGAGGAGGGCGCGCTGTTTCCGCTGCTGCTTGCGGCGGTCGGCATCTTTGCATCGGTGATCGGGACAGTTCTGGTACGCCTGAGCAAGCATCCGAATCCGAAGCGCGCGCTTGACAGCGGCACCTATTTCGCGGGCGGCGTTGTGATGGCGGGCGCTCTGCTGCTCAGCCGGTGGCTGTTTGATGGCCTGAGGCCCGGAATTGCGGTGATGTCAGGGCTTTTGGCCGGCATTTTGATCGGCGTTCTGACAGAGGTGTATACCTCCGCTGAGTTTGGGTTTGTCAAAAAGATTGCCCGGCAGTCTGAGACCGGCTCGGCAACGAATATCATCAGCGGAATCGCGGTGGGAATGACATCGGTGACGGTGCCTTTGCTGACGATCTGCGCGGCAATTTTTGTTTCCTATACTGTGGGAGGACTATATGGGATTGCTCTCGCGGCGCTGGGGATGCTCTCCACCACGGGAATCACCGTGGCGGTGGATGCTTACGGCCCGATTGCGGATAACGCCGGCGGCATCGCGGAGATGAGCGGGCTGGATTCCTCCGTGCGCGAAATCACCGACCAGCTCGACGCGGTGGGTAATACCACGGCAGCGGTAGGCAAGGGCTTTGCCATCGGTTCGGCCGCGCTCACGGCGCTGTCGCTGTTCGTTTCTTACGCGGAGGCTGTAGACCTTACGTCGATCAGCATTCTGGAGCCCCGCGTGATGATCGGCCTGCTGATCGGCGGTATGATGCCGTTTTTGTTCTCCGCGTTTACAATGGAATCGGTGGGCAAGGCAGCCTTTGAGATGATCGAGGAGGTGCGCCGCCAGTTCCACACGATGCCCGGTATTATGAGCGGAAATCAGAGGCCTGATTACAAAAAGTGCGTCGCAATTTCTACGCGTGCGGCGCTGAAGGAAATGCTTGCCCCCGGTCTGATTGCAATTCTGACCCCGGTGGCGGTGGGCCTTGTGCTCGGTGTGCAGGCGCTGGGCGGCACGCTGGCGGGCGCCTTGGTCACGGGCGTAATGATGGCGATCTTTATGGCGAACTCCGGCGGTGCGTGGGATAACGCGAAGAAATATATCGAGCAGGGCCAGCACGGCGGCAAGGGCAGTGCCGCGCATAAGGCGGCGGTTGTGGGTGACACGGTCGGCGACCCGTTCAAGGATACCTCTGGCCCCGCGCTCAATACGCTTATCAAGCTGATGTCGATCATTGCGCTGGTGTGCGCGCCGCTCTTCCTTTCAAAAGGATGCCTGCTGTAAAGAAAAATCTTTTTTATTTTATGGATTTACCGTAGAGCTTCTGCTGATGCAGGGTCTGCCCCTTAGGCTGGGGCAGACCCTGATTTTTTATGTTCTCTTCATGGCAGAGGGGTTGCCTTTGCGACGAAAGGAGCGGTTTTCTTTGCAGGCCTTCCCGCGATGTGCATGCAGGCTCAGTCTGCGCCAGCAAAATTTCTTTTGTCTACCCTCTTGCAAATCGAACAAACATTTGCTATGATGAAGTAAATCGAACGTATGAGCGGTTTGGGAGGGCAAAACGATGAGTACAGCGGTAACTGTGTTGACCCTGGCAATTGCGATATTGGTTTTTCTGCGGGAGCGGCCCCGCCGGAAAGAAACGCGCCAAATCTGGGCGCTGTGTGCGCTTTCGGGTGTTTTCGGTCTTTTGGTTCCGGGCGGCGCATTTGCGCTGCAGGTGGTGCAAAGCCTGATGCAGGGCCTGCTGGCGGGTTGCTGCCTGCTGGCCGTTCGCAAAGAGCGGCTCTCGAAAGAGCGGCGGGCGCGTTTTCTGCATTCCCATCGCCGGGCCGTAAAATATTGTCCGCCATCCTGTGTGCCGGCAGAGCACCCTCACGTGGGCCGGTGCGCGTGAGTCCTTGACAATCCCATTCTCCGGTTTTATACTAAGTACTGAATATTCAGGTCTCATTTGAAGAATGATGAAACGAGACTTGAGAAATTCTCTCTTCAGAGAACAGGAGAAAATGGTATATGGCATATCTTTACCCCGTGATCTGGTTTGCCGCCGGTCTGATCATGATTTTCAGACTGCGCCAGGAAAACAAGATATTTATTTTTGCAGGGATATACTTTTTGTTCCTCGGCGGATGGTGGCTGATGAATCTGCTGTACCCGGATTACCACATGTTCAGCGGAACCATGGGCTGGGTACTGCGCGGAGTGACCGCGGTCGCGCTGGCCGTGGTGGGCGTAGCCTTCTACCGCGAGAAAAAGCGGACCGAGGCCATGCTGGAGCAGGATCCGCAGGACCATGTGCAGGATGAGGAGTTCAGTGAGCCGGAAGAACAGGCTCTGCCGCAGGAAGCTTCGGATGAGGATTCCACACCCGCCGGTGATTCGCCGGACAGCCATAGGGAGGATTAGTCTTGATCGCTTCGACCCTTGCCGTGGCGGAAAAGGTCCTCGTTATGTTTTTGATCATGGGTGTGGGGTATGTCTGCTATAAAAAGCGGATCATTACCTCGCGCGGTGCTGCTCAGCTGACGAATCTGCTGCTGTATATCGTTGGGCCGTGTTTGATTATCGCGGCTCTGCAGGCGGATTCAGAAGGGGTCAGCACGGGCAAGATCCTGCTGACGATCCTTTTATTTCTGGCGGGGATGATCGCCGTCGCCGCGGCCATGCAGCTGGTGTTCCGCAGGCAGACACGCGCCCGCGCGGGCATGCTGCGTTACGGCGCGATATATTCCAACTGCGGGTTCATGGGTCTGCCGCTGGCCCAGGCCATTTTGGGCAGTGCAGGCGTAGTGTACGCCTCTGCGTGCGTGGTGGCCTTTAATCTTTTGACGTGGACGCATGGGTATATCATCCTGGGCGGAGCCGGGGAGGACCGCAGGCAGATGCTGAGAAAGGCGCTGCTGAATCCCGGAACCATCAGCTTTGCGATCGGACTGCCGCTGTACGCGCTGTCGATTTCTCTGCCGGAGCCTCTGGTACAAACGCTGGATTCCATCGGGGCGATGAACACGCCGTTGGCGATGATTGTGGTGGGTACATATCTGGCTAAGCTGAACCTGCGCGATGTTTTTTCAGACCGCGAGGTCTATCTGGTGACGGCGCTGCGTCTTGTTATGGTGCCGGTGGCTTTTTTGCTGCTGCTGTGGCTGCTGCGGCCCGACCCCGTCGTGATGGTGACCACGGCGCTGCTGATGGCCGCGCCGGTTGGGATGAACTCGGTGCTGTTTGCGATCAAGCTCGGCAACGACACGCAGCTGGCCTGTAAGATGATCGCGCTGAGCACGCTGCTCTCTATTCTCACCATGCCGGCAATTGCAGTGCTGGCGCAGAATTTGGCTTTTGTCCCCTGAAAAAGGAGTGGCGTGGATGCCCCGAATCGCATAGTATGGATTGCGGGCGAGATTGAGTACCGCTTCAAATAGATTGCCTGCCTCAGCCGTTCTGGCTGTGGCGGGCATTTTCTATTTGGACGTGTTTTGCGCCGCGCTTGAAAAAGGGTGGAAATTGGGGTAAAATAGAACAGATCAAGCGAGGGGACGGCGCTCCTGGCTGCGGAGCGGAGTGCCGGTGCTTCCCTCAGAAGCGCGTTGTTCCAAAACAGCCGCTGCGTTTTGCGCAGGAAGGAGTTCTCACTATGTTAGTATCCCCCTCGATGCTGGCGTCGGATTTTTCACATCTGGCGGACGAGCTGAAAAAAATTACCGACGGCGGCGCCGATTTCGTTCACCTGGACGTAATGGACGGCGCGTTTGTTCCGAATATTTCTTTTGGCGCGCCGGTGATCGCGGCCATGCGGCCCCATACGACACTTCCGTTTGACGTTCATCTGATGATCCAGCACCCGAAGAAATACATTGTGGATTTTGCAAAGGCCGGGGCGGACATCATCTCGTTCCATGTGGAATGCGCTGATGATCCCGAAGAGGTGATCGAAGAAATCCTTTCTCATGGGGTAAAACCTGCGATGGTAATCAAACCCAATACCCCTGCCGAGTCGATCTTTCCGTATCTGGACAAGCTGTATCTGGTGCTGGTCATGACAGTGGAACCCGGCTTTGGCGGGCAGAGCTTTATGCCCGGGCCGCTTTTGAAGGTACGGCAGATCAAAGAGAAAAATCCCTCCGTCCTGATTGAAGTGGACGGAGGGATCAATGCTCAAACGGTTCTGGAATGCGCACAGGCGGGCGTGGATGTTTGTGTGGCCGGCACCGGGATCTTTAAAGCAGAGGATCCCGCCGCGGTGATTCGGCAGCTGCAGTCGGCCGGGCGTTAAAGACACCCGCCTACCTGGTTCACTGCGTCGCGCGAAAGCAGCTCGCCGTGCTCCAGAGAAAGGGCTGCGGCCGTTTTGCCAATGCCGCGAAGCCGGGCATATTCTTTCAAGAAGGCTTCTGTTTTTTCTTTCATCGCAAAATACGGGGAGAGAATCAGCCGGTAGCTGTTGCCGTACCGCAGCAGCTGGCATCCGCCGAGCGTGTTGAGGCGGTACAGATGCTCCAGAACATCCAGAAGATCTCCGGCATTTTCCAGTTCATACACATAAGGCCCGGAGCATTTGATCCGGTAAATTTTACGCGGTTCTCCTTTTTTGGCTTTTGCCGGGGACACCGCGGTAAACATCAGCACGGTTTCACCGTCTGCGGTTGCCATCGCACGAATCGCGACCTGGTCCCTCTTCAGCGTAAAGTTGGTGCTGGCACAGGCCGCGGCAAAAATGCGGGCAATCGTCAGCCGGCAGTGCAGGCTGCTCCAGCTCAATCCCTGCATCAGCCCCAAGGCCCGGGTTTCCCGTGCGGTCAGGATGATCAGCAGGTGAGAAGCATCCAGGGCTTTAGTCTTCAAGTTGACACCCCCAATCACAATAAGAGCTTCACTACTATAATATTAACGGCCCCGGTATTTTGTAAGAGGTGATTTCCAATGATTTCGTTTTTTTCCTCCGGCATCCGGCTGGAGCAGCAAAAGAGCCGAACGATGAAAGCGAAAATTCTGGCGCTGCCCGCGCCGGAGGTACTGTATGTGCCTTTGCCGGGCGCTCAGGCGCTGATCGACCGCTGCGTGCGCGCAGGGGAGACGGTGCTGCGCTTTTCCCAGCTTTCCATGCCGGGCAGCCATGTCGCAGTCACCTCACCCGTGAGCGGCACGGTCACCGGCTTTCAGGCTTTGCCCCACCCGGTGCGGGGCATGGTGGACTGTGCGGTGATCCGGCAGGACAGCGAGGAGCAGGAGCTGACCCTGCGCGCTCCCGGAATGGAGCATGCGCCGGACGAGCTGATTCGCCTTGCGGCCGCCGCCGGGATTATTGATGAATATGATGGGATACCCTTATTTAAGAAGCTGAAACGGCTTCGTCGAATGAAAATTGATTGGCTTGGTGCGAATGTGCTGGATGACGAGCCATATGTTTGCAGCGGTTTGGCTGTCCTGCGCGAAAATCCGCAGGGGGTACAGCAGGGGCTGGAGCTGGCGGCTTTGGCGGTTGGCGCAAAAAAGACCGGTATCGCGGTCGTCAGCAGCTTTCGCGCCCGTAGCTACTCGCGTGTTTCGGGCCAGATAGCCGATCTGCTGGTTGGCAGCGGCGGGCGTTACCCCGCGCGGCCCGGTCTTTTAAAAAGGCTGCACCGGCAGGGACATCGTCCCGGCCTGGTCGGCGTGCAGGCGCTGGAAGCGTTTGCGCAGGCGGCGGAGCGCGGAATCCCCCAGACCACCACGGTAATCACCGTGGCCGGGCAGGGTGTTTCCCGCTGGCAGAACCTGCGGGTTCCGCTGGGCATGCCGATTGAAGACCTGCTCTCCGCATGCGGGCGCAAAAAACGCACGGTGGTGATTGCGGGCTCGCCGGTCACAGGAAACCGGGTGGAGGAGCTCTCTGCTCCTGTCACTGCGGACCTGCGGTGCCTGATCGTTCTGCCGGAAGCGATGCAGACGGTCAAAGTGTTTCCGTGCATTGGGTGCGGAAAATGCGAGGCCGCCTGTCCCGTAGGGATCATGCCCTGGGACATCTACCGCCGCTTGCAGGGGCAGGAATATCCCGATGCCGGGCAGCTTCTGCGCGCCGATTTGTGCTGTGCCTGCAACGCCTGCTCGGTGGTGTGCCCGTCGGGGCTCGATCTTTCGGGGGCGGTGGCCCGCGCAATGGAAATCAAAGAAAGGGGATAAGCGCCGAATGCAGCAGCTTATGATTCAAAAACCGCCGTTTCTCCGCAGCGGACAAACGGTGTCTACCATGATGAAGGACATGCTGTTGGCGCTGGCTCTTCTTTTGCCCTTGCCCACGGTGCATTATGGCACGCACGTTCTCTGGGTCGCGGCGGCGTCAGTCGCGTCCTGCTTTATTTCTGAAATCGCTGCCTGTATGATCGCAAAGCGGCAGGTGGATATCTCGGAACTTTCCTCCGTGGTGACGGGCCTGATCATCGCGATGCTCATGCCGCAGATGGCTCCTTTATGGCTGCCAGTTCTGGCGGGCGCGTTTGCGGTGCTGGCAGCTCGTGTGCCGTTCGGCTTTACCGGGAACAATCCGTTTAACCCCGCGGCGGCGGGGGTCGCGTTTGTCACCGTGTTCTGGCCGCAGCGGGTGTTTTCGTTTTCGGAACCGTCTGCGGCTTCAGTACTTAAGGAAGGGCTCAAGCCAAATCAGATTCCCTCCGAGATGCTGTGGGGCACTGACGGCGGGGCGATCGGAACCACTGCCGTACTGGTGGTTGCGGCCTGCGCCGTGTATCTGATCGTGAAGAAAACGGTGAGCTGGCGGATTACCGTGTGCTTTCTGGCGGCGGCCGGGCTGATGGCCCTGCTGTTCCCGCGCATTATGGTAACACCGCTCACGTCGTTAAAATATGAGCTGCTGTCGGGCTCGCTGTTGTTCTGCTCTGTGTTTTTGATCACCGACCCGGTGACATCGCCCCGCACACATGTGGGCAAAGCCCTGTATGGCGCGGTAGCCGGTGTGCTGATTATGCTGATGCGCCGGTACGGAGCGTTTGAGCAAGCGGCCTGCTTTGCGGTGCTGCTGATGAACGCGGTTTCTCCCGTGATCGACAGCTTTGTGATTGCCGTGACGGCGAGGAGGGAGGCGAGGCGCAATGAGCAGCAATAAAAAAAAGCCGAAGGCGGAATCCCAACTGATGGAAAAGGGTGGCCGGCGGTCGTCCGCAAGAGGCTCGAAAAAAACGATGCACAAGCGCCTGATCAAGGAAAGCACTGGGATTTTCCTGAACGGCCTGGTCTTCCGCAACCCGGTGGCAATTGGCGCGCTGGGTCTGTTCCCCGTGGTGGGGGCAGGCTATACGATGCAGAACGCCGCGGTGCTTTCGCTGATGATGCTGGTCATGATGCTGCCGGTGTGCGTTCTCAGCGGCTGGATGAAAATACCGGTCTGGATTCGTCCCGCGGCTGCGCTGGTGCTCTCGGGGGTGATGTATCTGCCCGCGACGGCTCTGGCCAAGTGGCTGATGCCGCAGGCTTTTTCTGCTCTGAGTATCTACGCGGTTCTGATGATCGGCAATTCGATCATTCTGTCGCGCGCCAACGATTACGCGCCGTCGCATATCACGCTGGCGGTGCTCATGGATTCGCTGGGCTGCACGGCGGGCTTTTCCGCGGTGATCTTTCTGGTGGCGGCCCTGCGGGAAATTTGGGGCAACATTGTTAAGGACACGGGCGGAGTATACCACGCGGGCGCGTACCCCCTCGTTGGATTTTTGCTGCTGGGTGTGATCGCGGCGCTGATTCAGCACACGAATGCCAAGCGGGCCGTGGCGGAAAGGAAGGCGAAGTAGGAATGGAAATGGCAGTGCAGTTGTTTTTCTATGCGATTCTGGCACTGACGGCACAGAATGTGATCTTCTGCGGCGGCGTCGGGTTCAGCCGGGTGCTTCGCGCGGCGCGCAGGCCAAAAATATTGCTTTCGTACGCCGGGCTTTTAAGCGCCTTTACTCTGATTTCCGCCTGGATGGGGATCGCCCTCAATCAGCTGGTGCCGGGGATCAGTCCCGCGGCGTTTTACCGCCCCGCGATTTTCGCGGTATGCGTTGCGGTGGTGTATCTGCTCGCGGCGCTTTTGTACCGTATGTTTTTTGCCGCGCGCTACAAAAGACTGGAGCCGGTGTTCTCTTCATCGGCGATCAACTGCATTGTGTTGGCCATGCCGTTTATTCAGCGGGTGTTCCGTATGACCGGCTGGCAGATCACCGGCTATGCGATCGGAACGGGCGCGGCATTCTTTACGGCGGCGCTTGTTTTGTCCCACGCGATGGAGCGGCTGAAGAATCCCGATATGCCCAAAGCGTTCCAGGGGCTGCCTTCGGTATTTTTGTATGTGGGTATTCTTTCGATGGCCTTATTCGGCTTCGCCGGCGGCAAGCTTTTTTAATGCAGGGCAGGTTAAACCTGCGCATGCGTCGCGGGTTAACGTAAAGAGAACTTCCGCTCCGCGCTCCAATTGTCACGCGTGTGTTTGCCGGTTCCTCGCACGAAAACGGCTTTGGTGTAGGCTTTCGTGTCTAAAAACTGCAAGTCGACGAGAGCGCTCTGAAAATGACCGCCGACGGACGAGATTGCTAAGCATGTTTTTTGATGAAACCAGGAGAGTGGGCATTTTCAGAGGAGAGCCTTACGGATAGCTTTTGTTTGCACTGTCGGGGATCGTTCCCCAAACGGATTCCAAAGGTGCCCTTTGGCGAGTCTTTGCTTACACTTTCGCCTCGTAGAGAAAGTAAGTGCCTGTCCCCGCATGAGGTGCAAGCCTGCGCAAGCAGACAGACTACGTTTACGCGCACATCGCGGAAAAACCTGCAGAGAAAAACAACTCGCCCTCTCGCGAACGAAATATCTTTGACGGAAGTTCCCCCCAGCATAAGGAATAATTTTTAAAAACAAAAAGTAGAATTCAAATGGTTTTCAACCAAAAGTTAACAAATTGTTGAAAATCTTCTTGAAAAAAGAATGAGCCAAGAAAGCAAAAAATCCCCGCTCCTAAAACGGAGCGGGGATTCATTTCATTCATCAAACTAAAATCAGGGATTTCCTTCCAGGAAACGCTTGATATTCCGAATGCCCAGTTCCAGAACAAACTCAAGCGTTTGGGGCAAATGGAACAGTCCGGCGATATGCGGCGTTAAAACCACGTTCTTTTCCAGCCACAACGGATCGCTTTCCGGCAGTGGTTCGGGGTCGCAGACGTCGGTGACGAAACCGCCGAGATGCCCGCTTTGCAGAGCAGCGAGTACGGCCTGCTGGTCTACCGTCTTGCCGCGCCCGCCGTTGATCAGCAGTGCGCCCGGCTTCATCAACTGAAGGCGATGCTCATTCATAAAATGCTGCGTTTCGGGCGTGTACGGCAGAGCCATCGCCACGGCATCCGCCTTTGGAAGCAGCTGATCCAGTTTATCCAGCGTGTGCAACTCGTCGAATTCCTCTGTGGGCGAGCTTGCCGTTCGCCGCACGCCGATGATGTAGGAGCCAAGTGCCCGGCACAGCCGCGCGTAGTGGCTGCCGATGTCCCCCGCGCCAATGACCAGCACCTTCATGGAAGAGAGCGAAACGACCCCGCCTTCATCCTTCCACAACGATTGCCGCTGGTTGTCGCGGTAGAGGTGCAGCTTTTTGCAGAACGAGAGCGTCAGCGCCAGCATGTGCTCCGAAACGGCGACGCCGTAAGCGCCGCTCGCGCTGTGCATGGTGCAGCCGGACGGTAGAATGCCATCCCCCTCGTAATTGTCGCTGCCCGCGGTGGAGAGCTGCAGCAATCTCAGGCGGGTCAGCCCAGAAAGCTTTTCGGGCTTGGGATTGCCGAAAATCACGTCGGCCTCCTCAAGCTGCGCGTCGGTGACGGAACTGCGTGTCGCATAAGTAAAACCAGCGCCGGGAAAGCTTTGTTCCAGAAGCGCTTTCTGGGAATCGGATAAACGGAACAGAACCAGAATCTTTTTCATATGCACTCTCCCGAAAATCATTCAAAAATCAATAATGGATGGAATCCAGCAGCTTATCCAGCGCGGACTGGCTGGTAACAAGGCATTTGCCGTAGATCACCGTATTGTTTACGCGGCTGACGCGGTAGTACAGCTCGCCGTTCGTTACGGTGTATTTCGCGTAAGGGGTGGAATCCAGATTGGTGGGCTTGTTGCCGCCGGTCTGAATGCTGTCCTTGATGGAATTGTACAGACGCAGCGCGGTGGCTTCGTCGGAAAGGGCGGCGTAATACAGCTCGTTGCCGCTTTTGTCCTCCGCGCTCAGGTAGCTTTTCGCGCCGCTGAGCTGATCTGTGTTGTCCGTCACGGTGTAACCGGCGCCTTCCGCAAGGGTTTTAAAGTCATTTGCGTCCACGGCGGTGCGCGCGGAGCAGCCGGTCAGGGCCAGCACCAGCAGAACCGCCAGCAGGGCCGATGAAAAAAACGTTCTTTGTTTCAACGGGGGTACCTCCTGTGTTTTGCGTTTTCAATCGATTTTTTAGATGATGTAAAATAGCGCGATCAGCATCCGCTGAAAAAACAGGGCGTTGTTTCCCGGTTTTATCGCTGTATGGCGTATATTATACACCAAAGAATCGGAAAAGAACAGCGAGTCCCATCGAAAGATTTGCTAAAATCCTCCATAGGGATTCCTTGGCGGAATTGGAAGAGGCATGAATAAGAGAAAAGAGAGTGCGGATAATAATCGTAAATCAAATCGCAGGAGGGAGTATTAACTTGAAGGCTACAGGAATTGTCAGACGAATTGATGATTTAGGCCGCGTCGTTATCCCGAAGGAAATCCGCCGGACTCTCAGAATTCGTGAGGGCGACCCGCTGGAAATATTTACGGATGCCGAGGGCGGCGTTATCTTTAAAAAATATTCGGCAGTTGGGGAAATGTCCGCTTTTGCAGCGCAGTATGCAGACGTGCTCAGCAAAATCGCGAACCGGCCGGCTCTGGTATGTGACTGTGACCATGTGATCGCAGTGGCAGGAGCTTCCCGCAAGGAATATATGGAGCGCCGCGTGTCGCAGGATCTGGAAGAAACGATGCATGCCCGCCACACGTATGTGCGCGACCAGAACAGCCCGCCGCTGCAGCCGGTGGAAGGAATCAACCGCGCCGCTTCGGTGGTGTACCCCATCATCGCATCGAGCGACGTAATGGGCGCCGTGGTGCTGCTTGCGGGGGATTCCTCCGAACAGCCCGACGCCAGCGACATCAAACTCACACAGGCCGCGGCTTCTTTTCTGGCGCGGCAGATCGAGAACTGAAAATAAAGTTGCATTTTCGAAAAGAATATGCTATACTAAATCGAGTAAATAACGGTGAGGATGAAAGAGTGGGGTGACCCGCTCTTTTGTTTGTCTATGAGGTGAAAGCGTTGGCTGCAAAGAAGAAATCAGGGAATACCGTAGGGGCTGTTTGGGCGCTTGCAGAGCGCGCCGCAAGCAGTGCAGGCGTAACAATTTGGGATGTCCGCTTCGTCAAAGAGGGCGCGGACTGGTTTTTGCGGGTCTTTCTTGACAAGCCCGAGGGAATCGGCCTGGACGACTGCGAAGCTGTCAGCCGTGCGCTAAGCACCCTGTTGGATGAAGAGGACCCGATTGAGCAAAGCTATTGCCTGGAGGTATGCTCTCCGGGTATCAACCGAGAATTGACCCGCCCGGAGCATTTTGAGCGTTTTGCCGGCTCGCCGGTGCGGGTTAAATTGATTCGCCCGCTGCTGGACGGCTGCCGGGAGCTTTACGGGGAGCTGCTCTCTTTGGCGGATGGAGAAATCCGCCTGCGCGACGAGGGGGAGGAAGTCATTACCATTGCCCAGAAAGACAGCGCATCGGTGCGTCTGTTCGATGACGATTTTGAAGAGGAGTAAGTTTAGATGAACAGCGAAGTTTTTGAGGCTTTGAATTTGTTGGAAAAGGAACGGGGCATCCCGGTCGATTTTATGCTGGACAAAATCAAGAAGGCGATTTTGACCGCATGTAAGAACAGCTACGGCAACGAGGATGCACTCATCAACATGGATGCCGCCCGCGGCAACTTTGAAGTGTTCCTGCGCAAGATGGTCGTCGAGCAGGTCGAGGACCCGGGCAAAGAAATTTCGCTGGCACAGGCCAGAGAAATTGACCCCTCCGCCGGTTTGGAGGATAAGGTCAACGTGGCGCTGAACACCAAGGAGTTCGGCAGAATCGCCGCGCAGACGGCCAGAAACATCATCCGCCAGGGCATTCGCGACGGCGAGCGCGGCCAGATGATGCAGGAATTCCAGAGCAAAAATCAGGAACTGGTCACCGCGTTGGTAGAGCGCGTAGACCCCCGTTCGGGAGCGGCCACGCTGAAAATCGGCAAGGCCGAGGCCGTGCTGCCCAAAAGTGAGCAAGTCGGCGACGAGCAGCTGCGCGAAGGCGACCACATCAAGGTGTATGTGGTGGACGTGAAAGAGACGGAAAAGGGCCCCCGCGCCATGATCAGCCGCACCCACCCCGACTTGGTGAAGCGCCTGTTTGAAACCGAGGTTCCCGAAATTTACGACGGCGTTGTCGAAATCAAGGCCGTTTCCCGCGAAGCGGGCTCCCGCACCAAGCTTGCGGTGATCAGCCATAACCCCGATGTAGACGCGGTCGGCGCGTGCATCGGTGCAAGAGGCGCCCGTGTTTCGAATATCGTCACCGAACTCGGCGGCGAGAAAATCGATATTGTGGAGTACAGCGACGACCCGGCCCAATTCATCGCGTCGGCGCTTTCCCCGGCGGATGTCCTTTCCGTTCAGGTGGCGGAGGACGGCTCGCGCGTGTGCCGCGTGACCGTGCCGGACAGCCAGCTTTCGCTCGCGATCGGCAACAAGGGCCAGAACGCCCGCCTTGCCGCGAAGCTCACCGGCTGGAAAATCGACATCAAGCCCGAAAGCGGCTTTTATGGTGAAGAACCTGTTGCCGGCAAAGCGGAGGAGCCGGAGGACGAATAAAATCAGTCGGCAATCGGCCGGGGAAGCTCCCTTCCCATGTGTAAACGGGAGAAATGCCGCGCGAGTGCGCGGGAAGGAGTAAGATCGTATGATGCAAAAGCGCGTGCCCCTGCGTATGTGCGCAGGCTGCGGAGAAATGAAACCGAAAAAAGAGCTGGTTCGGGTGGTCAAGGCGCCGGAGGTGAAAGATGAATCCGGGCAGGTCATCGGGCCAGGCGAAATTTCGCTGGATTTGACCGGCCGTAAACCCGGGCGCGGCGCTTATGTGTGCAAGGATATCAACTGTCTGAGAGCGGCGCGCAAGTCCAAACGGTTTGAGCGGGTGTTTTCCTGCCCCATACCTGCGGAGGTGTACGACCGCCTGGAGGAGGAGATCGGAAAATGAAAAACCAGGTTCTCTCTCTTTTGGGCATCGCCCGGCGCGCGGGCCGGCTCAGTCTGGGTCATGATGCCGTGGACGAAGCCCTGAAGAAGAGAGAAGCAAAACTGATCATATTGGCGCGGGATGTTTCCGCACGCACCGCCACCCATGCACAGAAGGCGGCGCAGCAGGCCGAAATCCCCTGCCTGGCCCTTGCGGACGGGATGGAAGAGATCGGCATGGCTTTAGGGAAAAAAGCCGGAGTGATTGCGGTGAATGATCAGGGATTCGCTAAGAGGCTGACGGAACTGGCCAATGAGGCTGCAGACAAACGGGAGGGATGAGTCAATGATGATGAAATACAGGGTGCATGAAGTAGCGAAGGATCTGAACGTACCGAACAAGGTCGTAATCGAGATCCTGCAAAAATATTGTGACGAAACGAAAAAACATATGACCGCGCTGACGGAGCAGGAGCTCGATATGGTGTTTGAAGCGATTACGCAGAAGAACAACATGGGCTCTTTGGACGCGTACTTTGCCGACAACGCACAGAGCGAGCCGCAGGCCGCCGCGGCCCCCGAGGCAGCGGCACCGCAGCCTGCCGCGCCCGCACAGCGCCCGCAGCAGCAGGCGCCGGCGGCGGCAGCAGGCGAGGCGCCGGTGAGAAAAGCGGTGAAGCCGGGCAAGATCACCCCGGTGGGCCCGAAGCCGAACGCCCCTCAGCAGCAGAACCAGCAGGGCCGTCCGCAGCAGGGTCAGCCGCATCAGAATCAGCAGCGCTCCGCCCATCCGCAGGGCCAGCAGAACCGGCCCCAGCAGCAGAACTACCACGGCCAGAACACCCAGCCGCAGCAGAGCGCCCACGCGCCCGCTTCTTCGGCGGATTCCAATGTGGTGAGAAAGCCCCAGGGCCGCATTGTCGACACCCGCACCTCGAATGTGGAGCTCGACCGCTACAATGAAAAATATGACCGTATGGCTTCTGAAAAGGTCAAGACGGACAACGTGGTGAAAAAGCAGAAGCTGACCCAGCGCAGCTCGCAGTATCGCGGCAAGCCGAGAAATGCCCGCCGCGAAACCGAGAGCGAGCGTCTGCGCCGCATCGCGCAGGAGCGCAAGCAGAAGCAGATGACGGTCACCATCCCCGAAGAACTCACCGTGGGCGAATTTGCGCTGCGCCTGAAGGCCACCGCCGCCGAGGTCATCAAAAAACTGATGGCTCTGGGCGTGTTTGCCACCGTGAACGATACGATTGACTTCGATACAGCCGCTCTTGTCGCGCTGGAATTCCACGCCAAGGTAGAAAAAGAGGTCGTTGTCACGATCGAAGAGCGGATCATCGACGACAGCGAGGATGAGGACGATAACCTTGTAACCCGTGCGCCGGTTGTGGTCGTCATGGGTCACGTTGACCACGGCAAGACCTCTCTGCTCGATGCGATCCGCAACGCGAAGGTAACGGCCTCCGAAGCGGGCGGCATTACCCAGCATATCGGCGCATACCGCGTCAGTATACAGGATCGGCCGATCACATTCCTCGATACCCCCGGCCATGCGGCGTTTACCACCATGCGTGCCCGTGGCGCGCAGGTAACGGATATCGCCGTGCTGGTAGTGGCCGCCGACGACGGCGTGATGCCGCAGACGGTAGAGGCGATCAACCACGCCAAGGCTGCGGGAGTTTCGATCATCGTAGCCGTGAACAAAATGGATAAGCCCGGCGCCAACCCCGACCACGTGAAGCAGCAGCTTACTGAGTACGGTCTGGTGGCTGAGGAGTGGGGCGGCGAAACGCCGTGTATCCCCGTTTCCGCCAAAACGCAGCAGGGCATTGACGATCTGCTCGAGATGATCCTGCTGGTAGCAGATATGAAGGAGCTGCGCGCAAATCCGGAACGCGCGGCGAAGGGCACCGTGATCGAGGCCCGTCTGGATAAAGGCCGCGGTCCCATCGCCACCGTACTGGTGCAGAACGGCACCCTGCATGTGGGCGACATCGTGGTGGCCGGTACCAGCGTTGGCCGTGTGCGCGCCATGATGGACGACCGCGGCAACCGTGTACAGGATGCAGGACCCTCGATGCCGGTAGAGATCACCGGTCTTGGCGAGGTGCCTACCGGCGGCGACACGCTGAACGCCGTTTCCGACGAGCGCTTGGCCCGCGAGTTGGTAGAGCAGCGCTATAACGATCAGAAGGAAGAGCAGTTCCGGGCGCAGACGAAGGTCACGCTCGACAACCTGTTCGACCAGATGCAGCAGGGCGACATGAAAACCCTGCAGATCATTGTCAAAGCAGACGTGCAGGGCTCTGTGGAGGCCGTGCGCCAGTCGCTCGAGAAGCTCTCGAACGAAGAGGTGCGCGTGGCTGTCATTCACGGCGGCGTCGGCGCGATCAGCGAATCCGACGTCATGCTCGCGAACGCTTCGAACGCGATCATTGTCGGCTTTAACGTACGGCCTGATCCCATCGCTGAAGAGAACGCCAAGCGCGACGGTGTGGATATGCGCCTGTACCGCGTGATTTACGACTGCATCGACGAGATCGAATCCGCGATGAAGGGCATGCTTGCCCCGAAATTCCGCGAGGTTGCGCTCGGAAAGGCAGAAGCACGCGAGATTTACAAGATTTCGAATGTGGGCACCATCATCGGCGCTCACGTCATTGGCGGCAAACTCATCAGAAACGCCCAGGTTCGCGTTGTGCGCGACGGAATCGTGATTACCGAAGACAAAATTGCCTCTCTGCGCCGCTTTAAAGACGACGTGAAAGAGGTGGCCGACGGCTATGACTGCGGTATTGGTCTGGATCGCTTCAACGATGTGAAGGAAGGCGACATTCTGGAGGCTTTTGCCATGGAGGAATACCGGGAGGATTAAGGAATGCCAAGCCATAAAATTGAACGGATCACGGAGGATATTCACCGCGAGCTGACTGCGGTGTTCCGTGAGCTGAAAGACCCCCGTGTACAGGGCCTGGTCAGCATTGTGCGTGTGGATGTGACGAACGATCTATCTTACTGCACGGTGTATGTCAGCGCCATGGAAGGGCTGGACAAGGCCAAAACGGCGGTGGAGGGCCTAAAATCGGCGGGCGGATATATCCGCCGCGAGCTGGGCCTTCGCCTGAAACTGCGCCACGTGCCGGTGCTTTTGTTCCACGCTACGGATTCCATTGAGTACGGCGCCAACATTTCAAGGCTGCTGTCGGACTGGAAAGACGGGGAGGAAGAAAACGGGGAGGAACACGATGATTGATCTGGAGCGGGCGGTTTCTCTCCTGCGCGGCGCGCAGGACATCGAGATTTTAAGTCACCATTTTCCCGACGGCGATACGCTGGGCTGCGCTGCGGCGCTCTGCCGCGCGCTGCAGCTGATGGGCAAGCGGGCCCGCTGCACCTGTGCCGACCCCGTTTCGGAGAAATATGACTTTTTGTTTGACGAGATCGAGCGCCAGGAGTTCCCCGCCAAATTCGTCGTCAGCGTCGATGTGGCGGATATCAAGCTGCTCGGGCCGGTGCTAGCGACGAAGCACGCGGGCAAGATCGACCTGTGCATCGACCACCACGGCTCTCATCAGGATTTCGCGGAAAACTCGTATGTGGACAGCACTGCCGCCGCGGCCTGCGAGATCATCTATGAGGTGATCTGCCGCCTGGGTGTTGTGCCGGATCAGGTGATCGCGCAGGCGGTCTACACCGGCATCACGACGGATACCGGGTGCTTCCGCTACTCGAACACCACGGCCCGCACCCACGAGATCGCCGCGCAGGTGATCCGCACGGGCATCGACGCCGGAGACATCAACCGGCGGATGTTCGAGACCAAAACGCGCGCCCGGCTGGAAATGGAGCGCAGTGTTCTGGATTCGATCGCGTTTTACTTTGACGCGCGCTGTGCCGTCATGTGCATCAGCCGCGCGATGATCGAGGCTTCCGGCGCAGATGAGGGCGACCTCGACGGCCTTTCGGCCATTCCCCGCCAAATTGAGGGCGTCCTCGTGGGCGTGACGATGCGCGAGCGCAAAATCGGCGGCTACAAGGTTTCCCTGCGCACACAGCCGCAGGTGAACGCGGCGAAGATCTGCGCGGAGTTCGGCGGCGGCGGCCATGTGGCGGCGGCAGGCTGCACCATTGAGGAAGACTTTGAGCCCGCCCGTGAAAAGCTTTTGGCCGCGATCGGCAAGGTTCTGGAAACAATGTGAGGTGACCCCGATGAACGGAGTCCTGGTAATAGATAAGCCCTGTGACTTTACCTCGTTCGACGTGGTGGCGGTTGTGCGCCGCCTGAGCCGGGAGAGGAAGATCGGGCATACCGGCACGCTGGACCCGATGGCGACGGGGGTGCTCCCGCTGCTGCTGGGCAAGGCGACCCGCGCCGCCTCTCTGCTGGAGGATTCCGACAAGGTGTACCGCGCGGAATTTCAGCTCGGGGTGGACACCGACACGCAGGATAACACCGGCACGGTGCTGCGGAAGAGCGATGCGCCGGTGAGCCGTGAGCAGCTGCTTGCGGCGCTGCCCTCTTTTCAGGGCGATATTCTGCAAACGCCGCCAATGTACTCGGCGGTGAGGAAAGACGGCCGGCATTTGTACGAGCTGGCGCGTCAGGGAATTGAGATTGAACGCGAGCCCCGGCCGGTGACGATTTACCGGCTGGAGCTGCTGGAATATAACGAGCCCGAACGGCGGGGAAGCCTGCTGGTCGAATGCTCAAAGGGAACGTATATCCGCGCGCTGTGCGCCGATTTGGGACAAGCCGTGGGCAGTCTCGGCATGATGACGGCGCTGCGGCGTACCCGGGCCTGCGGCTTTTCGCTGGAGCAGGCGCTTTCGCTCGACGAAGCCCGCTCTCTCGCGGAGCAGAGTCAGCTCGAGAGTCGGGTTCTGCCGGTGGAAAGCCTGTTTCTCCATCTGCCGCAGATTTCGGTAACGGCCGCACAGAGCGTGCGTTTTCAAAATGGCGGTGCGCTGGCGCTGGAGCGTCTGCGGCTGAGGGATCCTCTTGCGCCGGAGGCGCGGGTGAGGGTCTATTCGCCCGAAGGGGAATTTTTGGGTCTTGGCCAGGCGGATGCCGAAACGCAGGAGCTGGCCGTGCTGCGTCTGTTTTATGACAGCGGTACGGAGCAGAAGGCCTGAAATACAGCCGGTTTTCAGGGGTATGGGCAAGGGGAACAGCGCTGATCGGGAGGTTTTGGTTTGAGATTACAGGTGTTCCATGATTTAAAACAGATTGCGCCGTCGGAGAGTGCGGTGGCCATGGGTGTTTTTGACGGAGTCCACCTGGGGCATCAGAGAGTGATTTCTTGCGTGACCTTTACGGCCCGTAAGCTGGTCCCTACGGTGTTTACCTTCGACGCCAGCCCGCAGGAGATGTTCAAGGGCGACGGCGATTTGCGCCTGACCGCCAGCGAGAGCAAGCTGCGGATATTCGAGCGTCTGGGTGTACGCCGAGTGTACATGCCCCGTTTTGAAGAGGTGCGCACATTGTCACCGCGGGAATTTGTGGAAAACATTCTGCATGGTGTCATGCACGCCAAAGAGGTGAGCTGCGGCTTTAATTTTCATTTTGGCCGCGGCGGCAAGGCCGGCAGCGCGGAGCTCAAAGAGCTGTGCGCGGAGTTCGGCATTGAGGTGGCGGTCGTACCGGCGCTTACTCTCGATGGCAGACCGGTGAGCTCCACGCGCATCCGCGAGGCGCTGCAGGCAGGCGATACCACGGAGGCTGCCCGTCTTCTGGGCCGGTTTTACTCGGTGGATTTCCCGGTGGCGCATGGACGTCAGCTGGGGCGCAAGCTGGGCGCGCCCACCATTAATCAGCCGTTCCCGCCGGGTTTTTTGTGTCCCCGGTTCGGCGTGTACGCCTCGGTCGTAACCATAGGCGGCAAACGGTATGCCGGAGTGACAAATATTGGAATACGGCCTACCGTCGGTTCCGACGGGGTGTTGGCCGAAACGATGATCGACGGCTTTTCGGGCGACCTGTATGGCCGCCGCGTGCCGGTGGAGCTGGTTTGCTTCCTGCGGCCCGAGCAGAAATTCGACGATCTCGATCAGCTGCGGCAGGCGATTCTGCGCGACGCTGAGACGGCCCGCAGCCTGGTAAGCCCCTATTTACAAACCCAGGAAGCTATGGTATAATCAATCAGTTAGTTGATAGCCCCTTTCCCGGAATAAGGAATAAGCCCCTATGGGGAATTCACCGGCCTTTTGCTGGGATTGAGGGTACAATGTGCGTAACCCGCACGGAAAGGGTGGAAAAACCATGTTAAAAGAAGAAAAGCAGCAGATTATTGAGCAGTATGCTCTGCACGAGGGAGATACCGGCTCTGCCGAAGTTCAGATCGCGATCCTGACGAAGAGAATCAACGATTTGACCGATCACCTCAAGATCCACAAGAAAGACCATCATTCTCGCCGCGGCCTGTTGAAAATGGTCGGACAGAGAAGAAGTATGCTGAAATACCTGACCAAAACGGATATTGTGCGTTATCGCGCCATTATCGAGAAACTGGGCATCCGTAAGTAATAGCACGCTGTTTCGGGCAGACGGCTTTTTTAGCCGTCTGCCTTTTAGGCATCTGTGCGAAATTATTTTGCTTACGGGAGGAACTGGGTTTTAGCAGTGAAACGAGTTTCTAGGCGGTATGCATAGGAATTGGTTTAATTGCTAAGCCTGTTTCCCTCCCGGGCATTTTGAAAAAAGAAGTTACAAGGAGGATTTTTTGATGTTCGAAAATTTCAAGGTATATGAAACTGACTTCGCCGGCCGCCCGCTGGTGGTCGAAACCGGTAAAATGGCTCAGCTGGCCAATGGCGAATGCCTTGTGCGCTACGGCGAAACCGCCGTTCACGTGGCAGTAACGGCCTCGGCCAAACCCCGCGACGGCATCGACTTTTTCCCGCTTTCCGTTGACTTTGAGGAAAAGCTGTACGCAGTCGGCAAAATCCCCGGGTCGTTCTTAAAGCGTGAAGGCCGCCCCTCCGAAAAAGCGGTTCTGGCTTCCCGCGTAATCGACCGCCCCATTCGCCCGCTGTTCCCGAAGGACATGCGCAACGACGTTTCCGTCGTCTGCACTGTTATGTCCGTAGACCCCGACTGCTCCCCCGAAATCGCCGCCATGGTGGGTACCTCCATTGCGATCAGTATTTCGGACATCCCGTGGAGAGGGCCGATCTCTGCTGTTTCCGTCGGCTATGTGGATGGTGAGATCGTCATCAACCCCACCGCCGAGCAGAAAGAGAAGTCTCAGATGGCCGTTACCGTGGCCTCTACCGATTCCCGCATCGCAATGATCGAGGCCGGTGCGAATGAGGTGAGCGACGATGTGATGTACAACGGCATCATGGCGGGCCATGCCGCCAACCAGCCGATCATCGAGCTGATCAAGAAGATGAAGGAAGAGATCGGCAAAGAGAAGTTCAGCTACCCGAGCAACGAGCCCGACGAGGAGATGCTCGCCGCGATCAAGGAATTCGCGATCGAGGATATCCGCCTGGCGCTCGACACCGACGACAAGACGGTGCGCGACGCCCGTTTGAAGCCGGTTTACGAAAAAGTGCATGAGAAGTTCGACGAGCTTTACCCCGACAGCGCGGCAAAGATCGACGAATGCCTGTATAAGACCCAGAAGTACGTGGTGCGCCGCTGGCTGCTCGACGAGCGCAAGCGCGTAGACGGACGCGGCATGGATGAGATCCGCCCGCTCGCGGCGGAGGTTGGCCTGCTGCCCCGCGTACACGGCTCCGGTATGTTCACCCGCGGCCAGACCCAGGTGCTCACCATCGTCACCCTCGGCCCGGTCACAGACCGCCAGCTGCTCGATGGCATTGACGACGAAGAGTACAAGCGCTATATGCACCACTACAACTTCCCGTCCTACTCCGTCGGCGAGACAAAGCCCAGCCGCGGCCCCGGCCGCCGCGAAATCGGCCACGGCGCTCTGGCTGAGCGCGCTCTGCTGCCGGTGATTCCCCCCGTGGAGGAATTCCCCTATGCGCTGCGTCTGGTTTCTGAGGTTCTGTCTTCCAACGGCTCCACCTCTCAGGGTTCCGTGTGCGGCAGCACCTTGGCTCTGATGGATGCCGGTGTGCCGATCAAGGCGCCGGTAGCCGGTATTTCCTGCGGCCTGATCACCGAGGGCGATCGCTGGATGACCATGGTGGACATTCAGGGCCTGGAAGATTTCTTCGGCGATATGGACTTTAAGGTGGCCGGTACCCATGAGGGCATCACCGCCATTCAGATGGACCTGAAAATCGACGGCCTGACCCCCGAAATGGTTAAAGAGGCTTTGGAAAAGACACACAAGGCCCGCGATTATATCCTCGACGACATCATGCTCCCGCAGATTCCCGCGCCGCGTGCGGAGCTTTCGAAATACGCGCCCAAGATGCTGTCTACCGTGATCCCCACAGAGAAGATCCGCGAGGTCATCGGTTCCGGCGGAAAGGTGATTCAGAAGATCTCCGCTGAGTGCGGCGTGAAGATCGACATTGAGGATGACGGCCACGTATTCGTTTCCGGTATCGACATCGACAATTGCCGCCGCGCAATGACGATCATCGATACGATCGTAAACGATCCGGAGCCCGGCGCCATCTACAACGGTAAGGTAACCCGCCTGATGGACTTCGGCGCGTTTGTCGAGATCGCCCCCGGCAAGGAGGGTTTGGTTCACATTTCCCGCCTTGACGTCAAGCGCACCGAGAAGGTGACCGATGTAGTCAATGTCGGCGACGAAGTGATGGTCAAGGTGCTCGAGATCGACGATAAGGGCCGCCTGAACCTCTCCCGCCGTGACGCGCTGATCGAGGTAGAAGGCCTTGTGCCGGAGAACGAGATTTCCGACGCGCCCCGACGTCCTGCTCCCCGCAGAGACGATCGCCGTGACGACCGCCGCGGCAGCAACGGTTTCCGCCCCAATAACAATAAGCCGCGCCAGTAATTACGCGGCAGAAATGAAAAAGGATGCCGTCCGGTTTCGGGCGGTATCTTTTTTTATTTAAAAAGATCAGGTCTTTAGGTAAGTAAGAATCAAAGCTTTCAGCGGACTTGACCTGCAAAGGGGATTTCAGCGGAACGGGTCTAGTTTGCATTTCCGGAGCATCTCATGGCCTTTATCCCTTGTGAGATAATTTTAAGGTGGGTGTTTACAATTTTTCACTTGAAGAAAAGGGAAAATAGTTACACCTAGATAGAGAGGAAACATCAAGAATTCTTACAAAAATGACTATATTATTTCTTAAACAAAATATATATTAAAAATAAATATGATATAACTAAAACATCATAAAAAGAAATTGTTTTTTAAATAAAAGAGGTGATTATTTTAATTTTTGAAAGATAATAAAATTTTTGACTGAGTAAAGGGAGATATTTCAGTTTTGAAAAAGGTAAGAACAAGATTATTAAGTGGAATAATCGCGTTATCTATTCTTGTATCTTAGGGCATTCCGGTTTATGCAAATGAAGGGATTATATCTGAAAAGAAATCTCAAATTGAGACTACAGCGCTTGAGAAAAAGTTTGAAAATATGTCTGTTGAACAACTCAACCAGTTCATCGATTCAATAGCAAGAAGTTCAATATGATCTAAATCGTGAAAAACTGGGGAGTGAATATCACTGTGAAGAAAAGGAAAATTTGGGTAATTATCGCCATTCTGGCTGTAATTTTGGTTGGCTCAATATGGACGGGAATTCAGCTGAAAAACGGCAGGGATTACTTTTTCGTCTTTCGGCAAAATTGGAATATTTCGATGCCCACAAATGCAAAACTGCTGTATCAAGCCAATAGCGAGGCCAATATTCATGGGGACGGCGAGCGGTACCATGTGTTTCAGTATGATAAGACTCCCGCATTTCCCGAATCAATGAAGCCAATTTCAGCTGTGCCGGAGGAAGAAAGGGAAGATGTATTAAAAATACTGTCCAGTGGAATCACGGTAGAGCAGAAATACCTTCCTGACTTTGACGGCGCAACACTGGGAATGAAAGCAAAGAAGAAAGGTAGCACCAGAATGTACCTTTATTACGTGGAATCCTCAAAAACACTGTATATGATCGAGCATTTTCTATAACCGGTATAGCAAAATAAAGTGAAAATTCCGAAGGCGGCTTTGATGCAATCAGAGCCGCTTTTCAATCTCAACTGTGCTTTTTTAACGGCTTTTTCGCAAAAACTTTTCACTTTTTCGCAGCTTTTATCCCTTGTGAGATATTTTCAGATAGGGTATAATAACTATAAGTAACCTATTATACCGCTGATTTGTAAATATATTACAACAGCGCGGTGCGTTTGTGGTATAATGACTTCATTCCGCATGCTGAAGCAAAGCTCCGGGGTGAAGAGCGTGTTGAACCGTCAGTCGAGGAATTTTACGGTCGGTCATGTATATAAATATCCACTCGTAAATGTATGGTATCATACTACATAAGACCATCGCCGCGCGGTGAATCATTGAATGACCTGAAATTGGGAATGAATGGTGTTTTAATGGATATGAAATCCCCGGGCCGTATTTGAGGCGGCTTTGTTCGAGGGGATCGGAAAGGAATTATTTGATGTTTGATCGGATACAGACAATCGATATAAAGATGCTGCGCATGATTCAGCGGAATTTTCGCTGCAGCCTGTTTGACGCAGTGATGCCGTACATTTCTCTGGTGGGAAATGTAGGTGCAGTGTGGGCAACTGTAATGGTTGTGTTTTTCCTGATGCCGCATTACCGGGAAGCCGGGGTTGTCATGTTCTTTGTTCTGGCCGCCTGCGGTGTGCTGACGAACTTTGTGCTTAAGCCCCTGGTGGCACGGCCAAGACCTTGCCATACATACCCGGACCAAAAGCTGCTGGTGAACCGGCCTACGGATTATTCGTTTCCGTCCGGTCACACGATGTCTTCCTTTGGCGCGGCGCTGATCATTTTCCACGCCAACCATGCACTGGGGATCGTCGCTTTTACGTTTGCTTTTTTGATGGCGTTTTCCCGCCTCTATTTATTTGTTCACTACCCGTCGGATGTGCTCACGGGAGTAGTGCTGGGGCTTTCTGCCGCCAGCGAGCCGCTGGTGCTGGTGTTCGCCGCGCTGTGCGCATGCGTGTACTGCGGCAAAACCCGCTACCGCAGGGGAGAGGAAGAAACCACCGCGGGAGTGGGGGAATCCGGAAACGGATAGGTTTTGTTTGGCATTGTATGAGCAGGCTCGGCCTGCTTTGCATATAGATAGAACCAGGAAAAGGAGTGAAAGGAATGTCTGAAATCACACAGGCCAAGCGGATCGTTGTTAAAGTTGGCACCTCAACCCTGACATACGATAACGGGAAGGCGAATTTCCGCACCATGGAGGAGCTCTGTAAGGTACTCAGCGACCTGCAGAATTCCGGTAAGGAAATGATCTTGGTTACCTCCGGAGCGCTGGCGATTGGCATGAGCAAACTGGGGTTGAAGGAACGACCGCGTGAGATCGAGAAAAAACAGGCAGTCGCGGCGGTGGGCCAGTGTGAGCTGATGTTCCTTTACGATAAATTCTTTGGGGAGTTCAACCACACTGTGGCTCAGGTTTTGCTGTCGAGCGACGTGATGATCGAGCAGATCAGCAAGCGGAATGTGCAGAACACCTTCCGGACCCTGCTCGATATGGGCATTATTCCGGTCGTGAATGAAAACGATACGGTGTCTATTGATGAGCTGATGGGCGCGCATATTGGCGATAACGATACGCTGTCCGCTACGGTGGCGGTACTGGCGGAGGCCGACCTTCTGGTGCTTCTGACCGACATCGACGGACTGTACGACGCCGATCCGAGGAAGGACCCCAATGCAAAAAGAGTCCCGCGAGTCGAAAAAATCACCGATGAGATCAAAGAACTCGGCGGCGGGGAAGGCTCTGCGAGAGGAACCGGGGGAATGCGCACCAAAATTTCTGCGGCTATGGTTTCTACTGCTGCAGGGATTCCGTGCGGCATCATCAACGGCGCTGCCCCGAAGGATCTGTACCGTCTGCTGGCGGGAGAAGACCTGGGGACGATATTCGAAGCGGAATAAAAACACATTGCGCGCGTACGCCCCATGCCTGTCCGGCATTGGTTTGCCCGGGCTCCTTGCGGGAGCCCGGGCAAAGGCAGCACCACAGAGGGTGCTGCCGGCGGCCGCGCGTTTTTTATACCCGTGGTTTTCTCGGGGAAGAATATTTTTAAATACACAAATATAAGATTTTCCGTTTTCCAAAACGGAACTGTTTCTCATAGAAAGGGGAAGCGCTATGACAAAGCTGCAGGAAATGGGCCAAAAGGCCAAGGCGGCCGCCCGTGTGCTGGCCAATGCCGGCGCCAAAAAAGACGCCGCGCTGATGAGCATTGCGGATGGTTTGGTTGCAAATGTGGAAAGAATAATCAGTGCAAATAAAATCGACCTTGAGCAGGCGCGCGCCGGCGGTATGAGTGAATCGATGCTCGACCGCCTGACATTGAACGAAGCCCGCATCAAAGATATGGCAGAGGGTGCGCGGCAGGTAGCCGCGCAGACAGACCCCATCGGCCGCATTCTCTCCGGTGAGGTTCGCCCCAACGGAATGAAAATCGAAAAGGTTGCCGTTCCCCTGGGCGTGATCGGCATGATTTACGAGGCCCGCCCCAATGTAACGGCGGACGCGGCGGTGCTGTGTCTGAAGGCCGGCAACGCGATTATCCTGCGCGGCGGCAAAGAGGCCATTCATTCCAACACTGCGATTACGGAAGTGATGCGCGACGCTGTAGAGAGTACCGGTCTGCCCCGCGACAGCATTCAGCTGATCGAGGATACCAGCCGCCAGAGCTCCGTGGAGCTGATGGGCCTGACCGAGTACCTCGATGTTCTGATTCCCCGCGGCGGAGCGGGCCTGATCCGCTCTGTGAAGGAAAACTCGCATGTGCCCGTTATTGAAACGGGTGTGGGCAACTGCCACGTATATGTGGACGACAGTGCCGATTTGGAAATGGCGGCGAGGATCATCTTCAATTCCAAAACCTCTCGCCCCTCCGTGTGCAATGCGGCGGAAACGCTGCTGGTTCACAGCGCGGTAGCGGAGAAATTTTTGCCTGTCGCGAAGAAAATGCTCGACGAGAAAAAGGTGCAGCTGCGTGCTGATGAGCGCGCCTTGCAAAACCTGGGAGCGTGCGATACAGTGATCCCCGCCGTGGAAGACGACTGGGCCACCGAGTTTTCGGATTATATTCTGGCAGTGCGCGTGGTGGATTCTCTGGATGAGGCGATCGAGCATATCTCGAAATATTCCTCCGGTCACAGCGAGGCGATTGTGACGAATAATTACGGGCACGCCCGGCAATTCACTTCCCGCGTGGATGCGGCTGCAGTGTATGTGAATGTTTCCACGCGCTTTACCGACGGCGGTCAGTTCGGGCTTGGGGCCGAAATCGGCATTTCCACCCAGAAACTGCATGCCAGAGGGCCTATGGGCGTCAATGAGCTGACATCTCAGAAATTCATTATTACCGGTGATGGGCAAATCAGAGAATAGTGACTCAGCATGACTTTATGTAAAAACAGCGATTCCTTCCCCACCTTTGGCGGGGATGGAATTCAGCGGCTTTTTTAAGATCGTTAGGATAAAAAGGAGAGGCCATGAACTCAGAGCAAAATGAAAAGAAGCAGGAACAGGCCGGGGAACACGGCGAGCTTCCGGAGGAACTAATAGAGGAAATCGATTTTGACCGCTTTGCCGAAAGCAAAAAGAGTGATGAGACGCAGGTTTCTTCGGACTACCGGTCGGCATATCAGAAAAAGCCGGAGAAACGGAAGAAATCCTCCAAACGCAGCCCGGAAGAAAAAAAGGTGCGCGCGGCGCTGGAGGCAGCGGAGCAGGCCAGGATCAAGGCACAGAAAATGGCGGCTGATCTGGCGCAGGCGGCGCAGGCTCCCGACCCCGAGCCGGAACCGGAGCTGGATGATTTTCTGCCGGAAGGCGAGACTGCCGGCCGTGAGGATATTCTGCTGATCAAGAAGGACTCGCGTTCGCCCGAGGAGCAGGAACAGGAGCAGCAGGAAATCGTGGAGAGTCCGGAAGCGGCGGCTGTACCCGCTGCCGCGGACCGGGTTCCGTCGCTTCGCAGGCGCGGTAAATACCGCTATGGAATCGGCATGGGAGCTTTGATCATGGTGCTCGCGTTTGTGGGCCTTTCGGTGATCGTGTGGGGTGTGAGCCAGCAGATTTACCGGGCCGTAACCGACGACAGTCAGCTGCGCGCGTACGATACCTTCCTGTCCCCGGTTGTGATGCAGGACCCCGAGCCGTTTGAAAGTCCCAAGGAAGCGGATGCCGAAATGATCATGAAGGCCTCACTGTGGCGCGCCGTGACGCAAAACGGAGCCCAGTACAACAGCTACGATGATCAGGGCCGTACGCTGGTTCCGCTTGGCGATGTAGTAGACGCCTGCCATGCTTTGTTTGGCCCGGACTGCGACCTGCAGCCGTCGAATCCCCAGGAGGAAACCTTCTTTGAATACGATTCGGAGCAAAACGTGTTCCGCGTTACTCCGTACAGCTCGCAGAGCAGCTTCTCCCCGTATACGGTCAACAGTAAAAAATCCGGCGATACCGTTATTCTGCGCGTCGGCTATGTGGTCGGTGACTGGCAGGACGGCACCGAGAGCGAAAGCGCTACTCCCGAGCCGGTGAAATATATGCAGTATGTTCTGAAGAAAACCGCGGACGGCAAAAGCGAATATGTGACGGCTGTCCGTGCTGACAATGCGTCTTAACTAAAATGAGCCCGGGCCTATGGCCCGGGCTCAACCAATCGAAGCGTTTTACCATCTTTGGAGGGAAGAAGAGAAGTGCGTAAGTATGGCTGGCGGCCGACTCTCGTAAAGATTTTTCCTCTCTCAAAGTAGGAGAAAATGGAACTCTATCAGAGGAACTTCTAAAAACCGAAATTTTTAAATAATCAAATACATCAGCGCAAAGATCAGGCCGGTATCGGCCTTTTCCGAAACAAGAATTAAAAGCAGAACCAGAATCAGTGTGCGTTCGCCGTCCTGCAGCAGCCCGTCAAACAGGTTTGAAAGCGTGCTGGGCTGTGGGAGCGGTAAGGCGGGCGGCGCTCCATGTGCAGGGGAAGAATCATGATGGCGCTGTGGCTGTGGCTCAGGCTCGGGCTTTTGGGGCTCCGTGGGTGCGGCCTGCTGTGAGCGAGTCAGGCTTTGCTGGGCGCGGTTCTGCATTTCACGCACCCGGCGGATGGCGTCCTGCTGCATGCGCTGCATATCGTTGGTATCGTTGGTCGCCACTGCGAAATCCCCCTTCCGTTACAGAATTCCCTGCCCGCGGAGTACCGGCAGCAGGCGCAGCATCGAAAGCATTTTTATGGCTTCATCCACCTTCTTCTGGCGCTCCGGCCCTAGAAGAGGACGCAGGGCGTGCAGCAGCCGGGTATTGTTGTCTTCCTGCCGGAAGGTAGAAAGCAAAGGCAAAATTTTCGAGACGACTTGCAGGGTGTCGCCGTCCAGCCCGCCACCCCCGCCCCCGCCCAGCAAGCCGGAGAGCGCACCGAGTCCTCCGCCGCCCCCGTTTCCACCCAGAAGGCCGGCGAGTGCGCCGAGTCCTCCTCCGCCATCGCCCCCGCCGCCCAAAAGGCCCGACAAGGCATTCAGGCCGCCTGCACCGCCAAGGCTTGACAGCAGCGAGCTGAGCTTTGCGGTATCCAGCCCGCCGGGCGCGCCGGGGGACTGGGGTATGTTTCCGCCGCCCGGAGCGGCAGAACCGGCGTTCCCCAAAAGACCGGCCAGACTACTCAGGTCCAGCCCCTGAAGAGGGTTATTGCCGGCAGGTGCGTTCTGCCCCGGAGGCGTGGGGGTGTTAGGTGTGGAATTCCCCAGCCCCAGCGAGGCCGCCAGACTATTCAGTTGCTGCATGGCCTGTGGGTCGCTGAGCAGCTCGTTGATTTTGCTGGTGAGATCATCCATACCCTCACACCCTTTTCTTATTTCTGTCCGTTCAGGCGGCGCATCAAATCCTGCGCCTGCGGTGAGCTGATCAGCTTTTGAATTGCCTGCTGGTCGTTCAGCACCTTTTGCAGTGCAGCTGCGTCATTCGGGTTCATGTTCTGCATCAGAGCGGGCAGGTTTCCGTTTTCCGCGTACTGCATGATTTCGTCCGGACTTTTGCCAAGGCGCTGCGCAAGCAGATTCAGCAGAAGCTGTTTTTCGTTGGCTTGGTTGGATTGGTTCGATTGCATCATTATCACCCCTTTTCCTATGATATGAATGAGAGGTTCGGGATATGAAAGTTAAAGCACAAAACACTTTAAAATCGGCAGTTCTGCCTCCGTCTTCGGCGGGGAAAGAACCCGAAGCGCCGATTTGAAGAAAAGGACAATACTTTTTTTGAATCGGCAGTTCTTTTACCGCCGTTGATCAGAAAAGAACTGTAAAACTGGTTGAGTGAAAAGCGGCATTGTGATAGAAGGAGGTTCCATGAGAATTTTAGTTGTGTCAGATACACATGGAGATCGGCAGACCCTGCACCGCGTGATTTTGTCGCAGCCGAAGGCCGAGGTGGTGATCCATCTGGGGGATGGGTGCGACGACATGGAGGATGAACGCTTTGTCCATCCGGAAAAGATGTTTTTACAGGTGCGCGGCAACTGCGATTGGGGATCCGCACTGCCCCCGCTGGGGGAAATCCAGTTGGAAAACCGCAAGATTTTCTATACCCACGGTAATTTATACAATGTAAAATACACACTGGATGAAATCAAGCTGGCCGCACGTCTGCAAAAAGCAACGATTTTGCTGTTCGGGCATACACATGTACCATACACGGAGTATGATAACGGACTGTACGTGATGAATCCGGGTTCTCTGCGCGGAGCAGATGCCAGCTACGGCATTGTGGATTTGACGCCGCAGGGCGTGGTAACGAATGTGATCCGTGCGAATTAGGGTGGAAGAGAACTCGAAATTCAGAGGCCAAAAGGGTTCTCGTACGGGTGGGTAAGACGTCAGGTTTGCCGCCTTGTTTCGCATTGACAAAATGGTGTGCCGATGCTACTCTAAGGATAGATGATCCGACTTGAAAAAGGGCTTACTGGAATACGGAAATTTCTTCTCTGTCGTAAGCGGGGGAGGAAATCAATGGTTTGTTTTCAAGTAGAAGGATGATACAAATAACGTCTTTTGATCGGGCGAAAGGAAAGGAACGTACCGGATATGACAGAATATGAGAGATGGCGCAATACCCCTTTGGAAGACCCGAAGCTGACTCAGGAGCTGGAAGACATTGCCGATCAGCCGGAGGAGATCAACGACCGGTTTTACCGCGATCTGGAATTTGGAACGGGCGGCTTGCGCGGCGTGTTGGGCGCGGGAACCAACCGGATGAATATTTACACCGTGCGGAAAGCAACCCAGGGCCTCGCGAATTATCTGAATAAAAAGAAACCCGGCGGCGCGGTGGCAATTGCCCACGACAGCCGGATCAATTCCGAGCTTTTTGCAAGGGAGGCCGCAGGTGTTCTGGCGGCCAGTGGCATTACGGCTCATCTGTATCCCGAGCTGATGCCCACTCCCGCTTTGTCCTTTGCGGTGCGTTACCTGCACTGTGACGCGGGCATCAACATAACGGCGAGCCATAATCCCGCCAAATACAACGGCTACAAGGCGTACGGCAGCGACGGCTGCCAGATTGCGCTGGAAATGGCCGACCGCGTACTGGAGGAGATCAACAGTCTCGATATTTTCAGCGACGTCAAACATATCTCTTATGAGGAAGGCGTGGAGAAGGGCCTGATTCGGACGATTCCGCAGGAGGTAACGGATGCGTATATAGAGGCCGTGAAGAGCCAGAGCCTGCTCCGCGATATCGATGGCGGCCTGAAGGTGGTTTATACGCCGCTCAACGGTGCGGGACGCATGTGTGTAACTCGCGTGTTGAAAGAAATCGGCATTAGCGATGTTACGGTCGTTCCCGAGCAGGCAGAGCCGGACGGAAACTTCCCCACCTGCCCTTATCCGAATCCGGAATTCCGCGAGGCGCTGCAAAAGGGACTCGACCTCAGCGAACGCCTGCAGCCCGATTTGCTGCTGGCAACTGACCCCGACAGCGATCGCGCGGGCATTGCCGTGCGGCACAATGGTGAATTCGTGCTGCTCAACGGCAACGAGGTCGGTGTTCTTCTGCTGGATTTTGTGGCGCGCATGCGCCGCCAGAACGGTACCATGCCGGAGCATCCGGCGGTGGTCAGCACGATCGTCAGCACCGACATGAACGAGGCCGTCACGGCGGAATACGGGATCGAGCTGTTCAAGGTGCTTACCGGATTCAAATACATCGGTGAAAAAGTCGGGGAATTGGAGGCCAAAGGGGAGCGGGACCGCTTTATTTTCGGCTACGAGGAGAGCTACGGATATCTGGCGGGCAGCTATGTGCGCGATAAGGATGCCGTAAACGCCAGCATGCTGATCTGCGAAATGGCGCTCTATTACAAGCGTCAGGGCAAAACGCTGGTGGAAGCAATGGGCAATCTGTACCAAAAACACGGCTATTATATCAACGATCTGCTGAACTTCGCGTTTGAAGGGCAGGACGGCATGAATAAGATGTCCGGCATGATGGATGCGCTGCGGAAAGCCGCACCGGAGCAGATCGCGGGCTACCGCGTGATCGGCCACAGCGATTACGAGACCAGGATTCGCTTTGACGGCGAGGAGCAGAGCCCCATTGATCTGCCGAAATCAAACGTTCTGGAGTACCGTATGGAGAACGGCTGCAAGCTGATGGTGCGTCCTTCCGGCACGGAGCCGAAGATCAAGATTTATCTTTCCGCACGCGGCGCGCATCGGGAAGATGCTCTTGAGATCATCGGTAAGCTGAAAGAAGCGTCGCCGAAGCTGCTTGGAATTTAAGGTTTTGTGTAATTTGTGTAAAAAATAGATTAATCCGTTGACAAATCCGATAGGCGGGGTTATACTATAAACAAGTTATACAGGACGGACAAACGGAGCCCGCGCGATATATTGGAATCAGCGCCATGCGAAAGCATACCGGGCCGGCAGCAGCCGGAACGGCCAGGTCTGTATAATGAAAAGATGATTCAGCAGCTAAGAGAAATCTTAGCTGCTTTTTTGCAGGTTAAACCTGCACATACATCGCGGGGCAGCTCAGATAAAAGCTTCCGCTTCGCGCTCCATTCGTCGCGCATGCGCTGGCTGTTTTTGCGCGGAAGTAGCCTTTCGTCCTGTAAGCATTATTTTTATCTTTATGGGTTGCCCGTGTGAATTCTGCTGGCACGAGGGGCAAGCCTGCGCCAGCAGAATTTTTATGTGAGACAAGTCATAGAAAAATTCACCTTTCAAATCAACGCTGAAAAAAGGAACAATTTTTCGCTATGGCACGAAGAGGGGAGCGGGCAGAGTTTGCAAAAACAGGGATGAATATTAATTATTTGTTAAATATAAGTAAATTTGCAAATAGACTATTGACAAATCGGATAAGTGGGGTTATACTATAAACAAGTTATACAGGACAGACAAACGGAGTCTGCGCGAAATATTGGAATCAGCGCCATGCGAGAGCATACCGGGCCGGCGATAGGCCGGAACGGTAAGGTCTGTATAATGAAACGATCATTCAGCGGCAAAGAGAAATCTTGGCTGCTTTTTTTATTTGTCCGCGGCAAACAGAGTTTTGCCTGCGGGCTTTTTGCTGTTTTATGGGAGCAGAATCAAGTATCCCTATTGCCGCAGGAATGCTGCCGGTAGTATAATGAATGCGATATGGTGGAAAGAAGTATCTGCGGGGAGGGCGCAGCCCTGTCCTGCGGCAGAACGGAGGAAATGGAATGGACGGTTTTCGAAACTGGACGGTTACCGTAGACGGTCAGCCGCACGAGGTCGGGATTAAATTTGGATTGTTTCGCGCCACGGTGCATGTGGACGGCGAACGGCGCGCCGCGAAAAGCAAGAATCAGTTTGTTCGGGTGATCGACGAGGATCTGTCTGTGGACGGCAAGGATATCCGGATCACGGCGATGGGCAATTCTGTTGACGTGGCTGTGGATGGCGTTTACCTGAGATCCGGCAAGCCGTACGTGCCGATGTCGCTGATTCCCGTTTGGGCCACGGTAATGATTCCGGTGCTGATGGCGACGGGCCTTTTGCTGTTTGGCGTTTTGGGTTTTGCTTTAGGGCTGCTGGCCGGTGTGCTTGCGCTGCATCAGTCGCTCCCGATTTCGGGCAAAAGCAGGCTGCCCTTGTGCGGCGCCATCTATGCCGTTACGCTTGTGATCCAATTGGTCGGCGGAATTTACAGCCAAGGCTGGTTATGACTGCCGGACGGTTTGAAATCCGGTGCGGATTGTGTTAGAATAGACTAAACTCTAAATCATACGGAAGGGACAACTCTCTATGAAATACGTAGTTTTGTTGTGCGATGGAATGGCGGACTATCCGGTTGAGGAGCTGGGCGGAAAAACCCCCATGCAGGCCGCCCACAAGCCCTATATGGATTCTTTGGCAAAGAAGTCACAGGTTGGCCTGGTCAAGACGGTGGCGGATCACCTGAAGCCCGGCAGCGACGTGGCAAACCTGTCGGTTCTGGGGTACGACCCCGCAGTCTACTACACCGGCCGCTCTCCTCTGGAGGCAGGCAGTATCGGCATCGATATGAAGCCCACGGATGTTTCGTTCCGCTGCAATCTCGTCACGCTTTCGGACGAGCCTGAATACGCCGACAAGACGATTCTGGATTATTGTGCTGACGATATTTCCACCGAGGAAGCGGAAATCCTGATCAAATATCTGGCGGAGCACTTCGACAGCGAGGAGTTCCGACTGTACAGCGGCGTCAGCTACCGTCATTGCCTGATCTGGAATAACGGCACGCTGGAAGTCGGCACTTTGACACCGCCGCACGATATTACCGGCAAGCCGATCCGCGAGTATATTCCCACGCACCCCAACGCGGCCAAACTGTATGATATGATGGTGAAATCATATGATCTGCTGAAAGATCACCCGGTGAACCGGGCGCGTGTGGCGCGCGGCCAGCGCCCGGCCAACAGCATGTGGCTTTGGGGCGAGGGCGTTCGCGCACAGCTTTCTCCGTTCGAGGAGAAATATGGCCTGAAAGGCTCGATGATCTCCGCGGTCGACCTGCTCAAGGGGATCGGCAAGTTCTCCGGCATGCACGTGGTGCATGTGGAGGGCGCTACCGGTTACATCGATACCAACTTTGAGGGCAAGGCGCGGGCCGCGCTGAAAGAGCTGGCAGACGGCCAGGATTTTGTGTACATTCATGTGGAAGCCCCCGACGAGTGCGGGCATCGCCACGAAATCGAGAATAAGGTAAAATCCATAGAATACATTGACGGCCGGATTTTGAAGCTGCTGCTCGAGGATATGGAGCAGTACGACGATTACAGCATTCTGGTGGTGCCGGATCACCCGACGCCGCTGGCGCTGCGCACCCACACGAACGACCCCGTGCCGTTCCTGATTTACCGCAAAAGCAAGGAATGCCCCGGCGTAGACTGCTTCTCGGAGGAATCCGCGGCTGCGACCGGTCTGCGTGTGGACACGGGCCACCTGCTCATGGAAAAATTCATCAAGGGATGATTCCGCCTTCGCGGGATTTCCTGCGTAAAAAAGCGCGGAAGGGGTACTCCCTTTCCGTGCTTTTCATTCTTTTGGGGCAGCGTTATTCCACGTCAAAGAGAAACGGCTGGCCCTGATGGGTGAGCACCTGCACCCGGCTCAAATAGTCCTGTGCTTCGGGCTGGCGGCGCAGCCAGTCAAATACCTCATATTGATCGCGGAAGTGCATCGGAACGACGTGGTGGGTATCCGTTGCACGCATCAAGTAGTCCAGCCCTTTCCAGTAGGTTCCCTCAAGCCGCCCGTCCAGCGGGACGAACGCCAGATCGATCTGTTCCCCCGCAATGCAGTCGATCTGCTCTTTGTAATCCTGTTCCATCTGGCGGCGGTACGCGTCGCTTTCGCCCTCCCAGTCCCAGAAATTCAGGTCGCCGGCATGGTAGATGACAGCGCCCGGTATGCGGATCAAAAACGCTACGCCCTGGTCGGTAGACAGCAGCGTGCGGATTACCAGGCCGTTCCACTCGTATTGCTGACCGGCTTGAACCGTTAACACGAAGTCGGACGAAAGGCCGTGCGGAGCGGGAACGTCATCGGAAAGAACATAGTGAATCCCCGGAAGCTCTTCCTGCCAGGTGAAAATACTTTTATCAAAATGGTCATAGTGCGCGTGAGAAACGAATACCGTTACAGGCAGGCCAAATTCGCGTATCTGCTGAAGATCGAGCCGGCCGGAATCCAGAGAGCCGGTGCGCGGTTCCCCTGCGTACGGGTAATAATCAAAAATAAAGCAATGGGTTTGCGTCTTTAAGACGAACGCGCTGTTATACAAATACCATCCTTGCAGCTTCATGGGGTTCCTCCTTTGTATCTTGGGGCGCAAGCGCCGTTCTGTTTTTTTTATTTTATTTTCTTTCACCTGCACCGCGATGTGTCAGCGGCCTCAAACCCACCGGGGTCCACCTGCTTTGCAGCTATTTTACCACAAAAAGGCTGCGGAGAAAACTACCGTTTTCCCCATATGGTATTTCTTTCAAATACTTTTGCCTTGACATTCAAAATAAATACTCTTATTATATAGTTAATGTCATTAACAATTTTCGCAGGGCGCCTGTTGCAAAATTATGACTATTCTGTAAAATTATGATGAGCCGCGCTCCCATAATTAAAATCGATTGATTTTATCGAAAAATTAGTGTATTATTGTACTAATCGAGTAATACAAATGAGCGTAAGGTTCGCATTTTTCCATTGGAGGATAACGCCGTGAAAAAAAAGAAAGTAATCATTATTGCCGGTGTTGTGGTGATCGGAATCGCAGCAGCGTTTGCGGTTTTTTCCCAGAAGGGACCGACGCCTACACCGGTTCAGACTGAGACGCTGGCCGAACAGACGCTGCGCGGCACCGTGGAAGCCAGCGGCAATGTGGAAAGCACCGATACGGTTTATGTGTATGCCGAGGTGTCTGCCCCGATTGAGAGTGTGCCGGTGAAGGTGGGCGACAAAGTCGCCGCCGGGCAGCTGCTGGCGCAGCTGGACGATACCGACATACATAATACCCTGCAGCAAAAGCAAATTGCTCTGCGTACCGGTTCGGAAAGCTCACAGCAGCGGATTCAGTCCGCAGAGAAAAACTATCAGGACGCCAAGAACAATCTGGATCAGGGACTCAACGCCCAGATCAACACTGCGCAGGATCAGGTGACAAATACCCAGCGCACGCTCAGCAAGGCGATTGACGACCGCGACGTCAACCAGGCCCGGGTGGATCAGGAAATGAAAAACCAGCTGGTGTCGGCAACTGCCAGCGCAACTACCGCCAAGGCGGCCTATGACCGGGCGGAAAAGGAATACAATAAGGCGAAAAAAGAGTTTAAGGATGAGCTGGACGATCTGAAGGATGAGCTGAAAGAGCTCAAGAAGGACGGAGCGAGTCAGACTGAGATTGACGCCAAGCAGAAGGAAATCGACGACTTTGAAGAAAACAATGGATTTATTGATGATACCACAGGGGCCTTTACCTCGGTAAAGGTGTTAAAGCAGGCGTATGAGGACGCGCAGCTCGCCTACAATAACGCGCAGAAGGCGCTCAATGCCGCTACCATCGATGCGCAGAACGCCTCCACAGACAAGATGAAGAACTATGTGAAAGCGGTTGAGGATGCGCAGCTTGCCTATGACAGTGCCGTGCAGTCGCTCAAAGCGGCGCAGACCGCGGCCAGCCAGTCGCTGGACAGCGCCAAGGACGCCGTTACCTCGGAAAAAATAGCGGCGAACACGGAATCTTTGCAGGCAGAGATTCAAACCCTCAACGATAACCTGAAGAAATGCACTGTCACCGCGCCCGCCGCCGGAACGGTTACCGCCGTGTACGCGGAGGAAAACGCGACCGCGACCGGCCTGATGTTCACGATCGAGAACACAGAGGGGCTGCAGGTAAAGGTGAAAGTGAAGGAATACGACCTGCCTTCCATCAAAGAGGGAATGAAGGCCGTCATTACGGCGGACGCCACCGGCGATGTGGAGTACGAGGGCATCGTGCAGAAGATCGCCCCGGCCGCTGTCGGCTCGGGCAGTGCCGCGACAGGCACGGCTGCCGCTGCGGCTGCGACCGGCAGCAATGTGGAATTTGAAGCCGATGTTTTGATTCAGACGCCGGATACGCCCTTGCGCATTGGCATGAGCGCCAAGGCGAAGATCATCACACAGGAAAAGACCGACGTTCTGTCGGTTCCCTATGATGCGCTGACCACGAACGAAAAGGGCGAAACCGTTGTTTACACCCCGAAAAAACAGGCTGATGACACCTATCAGGCGGTGGCGATCCCGGTCAAGACCGGGCTTGAGACCGACTTGTCCATAGAGGTTTCCGGTGAGGGCCTCACGGCGGGAACGCCGGTGATCACCGATGCAAAATCCATGTCGCCCGGGCTGCTCATTACGGTGACAAACGGCGCGTCGGCTTTGGCGGACGCGGTGAGCGGCGCTTCCGGGGAGGCTTCGTCATGAGCGGGAAAACCATCATCGAAATGCACGACATTATCAAAACGTATTATCTCGGCACGCCCAATGAGCTTGAGATTCTGCATGGCATCAATCTGAATGTATACGACGGCGAATTTGTTTCCATCGTGGGCGCGTCCGGTTCGGGCAAATCGACCCTGATGAACCTGATCGGCGCGCTGGACCGCCCGACCTCCGGCGAATACCTGCTGGACGGCGTTTCGACCCGCGACATGCCGAGCAATCAGCTTTCCGACATCCGCAACCGCAAGATCGGCTTTGTGTTCCAGACCTTTAACCTGATCCCGCGTTCCACTTCGCTGGGCAACGTGGAGCTGCCGATGCTGTATGCCGGCGTTCCCCACGCAAAGCGGGTGGAGCGGTCGAAAAAGCTGCTGGAGCTGGTGGAGATGTCGGAACGGGCCCGCCACATGCCGAATGAGCTTTCGGGCGGCCAGAAGCAGCGTGTGGCGATTGCCCGCGCCATGGCAAACGACCCTTCCATTATTCTGGCCGACGAACCTACCGGTGCGCTTGACAGCTCTACCGGCCGCCTGGTAATGGATTTGTTTCACACGCTTCACGAGAAAGAGAAGAAAACGATCGTACTGATTACCCATAACCAGGAGCTGGCCGAGGAAACAGACCGCATCATCACCATCCGCGACGGCTACATTGTCAGCGACGTGGATAATCGCGGAAACGTACACCGCCCGGAACAGGAGGCGGTCGTATGAATCTGATGGAAAACGTTCGCCTTGCGGTAGCCGGGCTGGTCGCGAACAAAATGCGTGCCCTGCTCACCATGCTGGGCATCATCATCGGCATCGGCTCTGTAATCGCGATCTCGTCCGTTGGCTCGGCAATGACAAATTCGGTCAGCAGCGCGCTGGAGACCTTTGGAATTACCAACATTGAGGTGTATGTTTCCCCTCGCGATAACGCAAGGAGCATCTCGATGGATTCGGATGACCTGATGAGCGACGATATGATCGAGAAGTATCAGGAGCGGTTCAAGGACCGGATCAACGGCATCGGCCTTTCGCGCAGCGTTGGCTCCGGTACGATCAAATTCCGCGGTGAAACCTATAAGGTGAATGTGTCGGGGGTCAATCCGGGCTACGCCGTTACGAGCAACATCAAAATCAAAAGCGGACGCTTTCTGACGGATCGCGATGTGCAGCGCGGCAATAATCTTGCCGTAATCTCGGAAAAGCTGGCCGCGATTTTGTTCCCCGGCAACTCCAATCCGCTGGGCGAGCAGATCAAGGTGAGCCTGGATACAGGCCGTGAGACCGTTACCGTGGTAGGGATTTACGAGGATGTGTCGGTTGGCAACGAGGCCATGCAGGCGATGATGGGCGTTACCGATACCACGAATATGTACCTGCCCCTCGGCGCGGCCACGCGGATTCTGAACACCAATGACGGCTATTCCTCCTTTACGGTCAGCGCGCTGATGGGTTCGGATTATTCAAAAACCAGCCTGGACAGCCAGGAGTTTTTCAACCAGTGGTACTCAAATAACGAGACGGTCATGGTGCGCGCCATGAGCTATGATTCTCAGCTGACGGAAATGAACAATATCATGAACACCATGTCGCTGGCAATCGCGGTCATTGCGGGGATTTCGCTTCTGGTAGGCGGCATCGGCGTTATGAACATTATGCTGGTATCCGTGACCGAGCGTACCCGTGAAATCGGTATCCGCAAGGCGCTGGGCGCGAAAGACAGCGCGATCCGGATTCAGTTTATTGTGGAATCGATGATCATTTGTGTGATCGGCGGTGCGCTGGGAATTATAACCGGCGGCGCGCTGGGGTATCTGGGAGGAGTGCTGATCGGTCAGCCGGTGGTGCCGACGATTGCCTCTATTGCGGTGGCGGTCGGCTTCTCTATGGCGATCGGCCTGTTCTTTGGGTATTACCCCGCCAACAAGGCCGCAAAGCTCGACCCGATCGAAGCGCTGCGTTATGAATAAAAGCAAGATTTGATCAGAAAGCCCCTTGGGGCAGAAAAAATCCTCTCCTGTTTTCAGGAGAGGATTTTTGTTGTGGGTGAATCCGCACACGGACGGTGTGCGCGGCAATCGTGTTCCTACAGACAGCGGCGCGGCGGAGCCGGGACCACATAGCTCTGGGGAGAGGCCTGCGGTTTTTAAGAGAGGCAGATCAATCATTGGGAATTCGGATTGACATTTCAATTTTCACAGAAACCCGGCCCGCTTTGCCTTGTCTGTAAGGCAACAAAAAAGCACTGGTTACGAATCATTCCCCTCACAAAGGGGGACTCCCATAACACAGCGCCACTATATAAGTGCAACGCACAACCCGGACGGAAAACCCATTTAAAGGCACCCCCCTGTACAAAAGGGGAAAAATGGGTTATAATTGTGCTTGCAAATCGCAGCGAAAGCTGTTGTTATGGAGGTGTACTCTCCGTAGCAGGGGGCGGGGTGGTGCTAGCACCCCGTTCCCGCTTTGCACTTAATCGTACCTTACAGAATGAGAATACCATTTTATGGGGAAGATTGCAAGATAAATTATAAGAATGAGAAAAATTATCACATCATCAATAAAAACGCCGGGTTTTTTGAACATCCGGCGCTTTTTTTATTTGCAGGCTAAGTCTGTGAGCGCATCGCGGCAGTCCTCTTTCATTATGATGAATGGGCTATTGTTTGAGCGTATCGTCAAATGGAAAGGAAAGAAGGTTTTCAACAAACTGTTAACTGATAGTTGAAAACTTAATTGATTCAACGTTAAGTTGTAAAGTTTTTTTTCTGCGGTTGTTTTTGCGATGTGCGTACAGACGCGGCCTGTCTGCTGGCACGGGCTTGCTCCCTCATGTCGGGGTGGTTTTTTTTATTTGACAGAGGTTTTTCGTTCGTGAGAGAGTGAGTTGTTTTTTTTGCAGGTTTTTTCGCGATGTGCGTGCAGGCGCAGCTTGCCTGCTGGCGCAGGCTTGCCCCTCGTGCCGGGGTGTTTTTTTTATTTGACGGAAGTTTTTTCGTTCGCGAGAGAGCGGGTTATTTTTTTTGCAGGTTTTTTCGCGATGTGCGTGCAGGCGCGGTCTGTCTGCTGGCGCAGGCTTGCCCCTCAGGCCGGGGCAGGCCCTTCCTTTCTTGACGAAAAGAAAGGAAGCAAAGATTCGCCAAGGGGGGAGTTTCGATTCTCTCCCCCTTGGAACCCCCACTCAACGACCAAAGGCGCTGCCTTTGGAAACCGGGAGAAGCTCCCGCTCTGGTTCTTACTCACGCACAGGCACAGCCTGCGCGTGAAGCGGGTTTGTAAGGAAAGCTTTCACGCCTGCAACTGGTACGGAAAGTGTTCTCAAGCCAATAAAAAAATGCGGCGAAGCCGCATTCCCCACAAAACTGGGAGCTAACGAGAGCGCTCTGAAAATGCCCGCCGACAGACGAGAATGCTAAGCTTGTTTCTTGATGAAGTTCGGAGAGTGGGCACTTTCATTGGAGCGCCTTACGGATAGTTATTGTTTGCACTTACAAGGACCGTTCCCCAAACGGATTCCAAATGTGTCCTTTGGAAGGCCTTTGCTTACTTTCGTCCTTTCACGAAAGTAAGTGCCCGCCCCG
>NZ_AKFU01000023.1:0-17684 GCF_000277625.1 Clostridium sp. MSTE9 | reverse complement strand
TTCCACTGGCATCCTGTGCGTAATACGTAAAAAATCCCTTCCAGCACTTTCCTTGGCGGTATCGGAGGACGGCCTTGTCCGGGTGCGTGTTTATACTTTTTCTGCGGGTCCCGCTTTTTTACTGGTATCTTATCCTTGATTTCTTCCCAAAACTCATCCGATATTGTCCATGACTGATAAGATTTCTTCTCTTTCATTCTTCTCTCACCAGTCCCTATTTTACACCTTGTTTTAATTTATGGATAGGCTCTTAATAAACGCAACTTCCTGATTGGCCAAATAAAGGTTCATTTTCTCTGTTAAGCTCATTGATTCTCTTCCTTTCATTTTAAACTTCAAATATCAGGTAACATCCATAATATTCAAGAAAAGCATACCATATTTTTCAACTTAAGTCTATTTGTTTTCGAAACTTTTCATCTGCAATAAAAAGCTCCCGGAGTAATTGTTTGATTTCGGCCTTGATTCAAATACAAGTTATTATTTCGCTTATAGATATAAATTATTATTTAATCATTAAAAATGATTAAATAATAATTTATACTTCGATTTATATTTCATATCATTATAATTTTTTCTATTACTTCTGCCAATGAAAGTTTTTATTTATGGTGACACACTTTTTAAATCATTTAATGATTTACTATAAAAAACATATTATAGAGTCCTGATTTTCCTTGTGATTCTATACATTTTTATCTTTGCCGTTTCTTCGGTTTTTGATTTTTGGGGAAAACTATTGTGAACATTTACGTCTTTTTTCGCTGAAAATTGCGCGATCATTGATATAGTTTGAGAACTTTTCTTTTTCCAAATAAAATATCTTTCGCTTCTGAGAAGATGTGATATAATGAAAACGAACAATTTTAAAAACAGGTTAAAAATTGATTAATTTTTCATGTAAGGGGAGTGTAAATGACTGTTTCACTAACAGATTTTATATCGTGGATATCGGCTTACCCCATGCTGGGAGTCACTGCGCTGCTTACGACCGGAGTGATTCTTGTAAACGGCTGGACGGACGCCCCCAACGCGATTGCCACCTGTGTGTCTACCCGCGCCATGGCACCAAGAGCCGCCATTATGATGGCGGCCGTATTCAACTTTTTAGGCGTTTTTGTTATGACTTCCATCAATGCCAGTGTGGCCGCTACCATTTACAACATGGTCGACTTCAGCGGCAATACGCACGAAGCCCTCGTCGCTCTGTGCGCCGCGTTGCTGGCGATTGTCATCTGGGCCACCGCCGCCTGGTGGTTTGGAATCCCAACGAGTGAAAGCCATGCGCTGATCGCCGGTCTCTCCGGCGCGGCGATTGCCCTGCACGGCGGCCTTTCCGGCATCAACGGTGCGGAATGGATCAAGGTCATTTACGGCCTGGTGCTCTCTACCCTGCTGGGGTTTGCCATGGGCTGGGGCAGTGCCAAGATTACGCAATCCATCTGCTGTAAAATGGACCGCCGGCGTACGACCGCGTTTTTCCAGAAAGCACAGATTGGCGGCGGCGCGGCCATGGCATTTATGCACGGCGCGCAGGACGGCCAGAAATTCATGGGCGTGTTCATGCTGGGAATGTTCCTGGCCAAGGGTGAAGCAAACGTGCCGAACTTTCAGATTCCCATCTGGCTGATGCTGTTCTGTTCCCTGGTGATGGGCCTTGGAACCTCGATCGGCGGCTACCGCATTATCAAGGCCGTCGGCATGGACATGGTGAAGCTGGAAAAGCACCAGGGCTTTACGGCAGACCTTGCAGCCGCAGCCTGTCTGCTCCTTTCTTCCCTGACAAGCATCCCGGTTTCCACCACACATACCAAAACCACCTCCATTATGGGTGTTGGCGCCGCAAAACGTCTTTCTTCCGTTAACTGGGGCATCGTAAACGAAATGGTAATGACCTGGGTACTTACCTTCCCCGGATGCGGAATTATTGGTTTCCTGATGGCTAAACTGTTTATGACGATCTTTTAAATCCGGCATATGCCGACACCTTGACGAAACAGGAGAATCGAAACTATGGCGAGAAAAAGTGATCAATATTATTATAGTGTATTGTCTGAGGGCATCGATTACTGCATGCAGGCTGCCGATCTGCTGCTGGAAACACTGAAAAATTACCACCCGGAAAAGATGGACGCCTGTATTCGGGACATGCATGCCATTGAGCACGCAGCCGATCTGGGCAAGCATGTGATGATGAGCCGCCTTGTCAAGGAATTCATCACCCCCATTGAGCGCGAAGATATTATCGAGCTGGCCCAGACGATCGACGACGTGACCGATGAAATCGAGGACGTTGTGCTTCGCCTGTACATGTTCCACACCAAAATCATTCGCCCCGAGGCGCTGCAGTTCGGTTCTATCATCGTTTCCTGCTGTAAAGCCATGAAGTCGATGATGGAGGAGTTTCATAACTTTAACAAATCCGGCACCATCCACCAGATGATTATAGACATCAACCGGATGGAGGAGGACGGAGACAAGCTGTACACAGACGCGATTCACGCATTGTACGCCGATCCCTCCGATCCGATCGAAATCTTCACCTGGACCGAAATCTTCAACCGCCTGGAGCGCTGCTGCGACGCATGTGAGGATGTGGCCAATGTGGTGGAAAGCGTTATTATGAAAAATACCTGATCCCTTTTCAGAAGAAAATCACACATATTTGCGGCGGGCAGTGATAAGCTGTCCGTTTTTTCATTGAGGTACGGCAAAGCATATTCTGCTTGGCTGTGCCTGTTTTTATTTTACGCAGAATGACGATTCTCTCCGCCATTCAATACAAAACCGTGTTTGCTCTACGCATTTGCAGAATTAGCAGAGGACATTCCAACGCAACTTAGTGGAACGATCAGGGTCAAATGAATGATCTTCCATACTTTGAAACCTTTTCTGTATGATGGAATCACCTGATTTTCAGATACTCTGCCCGAATTCCCGTGTCATTTTTTGAAAGTCTTTCCGGCTTTCGTCAGATTTTCCAAAGACGGTATTCTTTCCCTATATTGGTAGAGCCAATAATCTTTCATTCTTAATGTATATTCTTAACATTTTTAATATAATCAATCGAAATGCACAAATTTTGTTATTGACAAAGCGTTTTTTCCAGAGGATAATAAGACAAAGTGACAGCGCAAGGGGAGTGCTCTGTCATTTCATGCGCAATTTGGTAGTATCAATTCAATTATCAAAGGCGCCAATAAGGAGGAGCAATTGTGTTTCTGGAATTTATTCTTGCGCTGCTGCCGATTCTATGGCTTGTTGTATCCTTATGCTACCTGAAAATGCCTGCTTACAAAGCCTGTCCTGTAGCGCTCGTCATTACCGTTCTACTGGCACTGTTGTATTGGAAAGCACCCGGAATTGAGGTATTCACCGGCGGATTGGAAGGCGCGACAATGGCACTTTGGCCCATTTCTCTCGTCATCATCGCCGCGATCTTTACATATAACCTCACCGTGAAAACCGGGGCTATGGCAAGAATTCAAAAAATGCTGACATCCGTTTCAAACGACAAGCGGGTGCTGGTACTGATCATCGCCTGGGGCTTTGGCGGATTTATGGAAGGAATGGCCGGTTTCGGAACCGCCGTTGCCATCCCCGCCAGCATTCTGTGCGGTCTCGGCTTCAATCCCATTTTCGCCGCTGTTGTCTGTCTGGTGGCAAACGCCACCCCCACAGCATTCGGGTCGATCGGTATTCCCACCGTGACAGCCGCGTCTGTTTCCGGCCTTGACCCGCAGGCTACGGCAGTCGTGGTATCGCTGCAGCTGTTCCTCATGGTCGTTCTGACCCCGTTCCTGCTGGTCACGATCACCGGCGGCGGCCTGAAGAGCCTGAAAAGCAGCTGGCACATCGCGCTGATTTCCGGCCTTGGGTTTGCGGCGGTACAGCTTCTCGCGGCCCGCTTCATCGGCGCGGAGCTGCCTGCGGTAACCGGCTCGGTCGCAAGCATGCTGCTGACCATCTTTGCGGCAAAGGTCTTTTGTAAAAACACCCCGAAGGAGTATCAGCTTTCTGAGGAAACCAGCGCGGAGCTGCAGAAGCAGGAGCATCCGGGCCTGCGCGAGGCTGTGATCTCGTGGTCCCCGTTCCTTTTGATCTTTGTGTTTCTGCTCACCGTTTCAAAGCTGGTGCCCCCGATTTACAATGTGCTTGCTGCGGTTAAAACCAGCGTTGTCATTTATGCGGGCGCAGGGGCCACGCCTTATACCTTTTCCTGGCTGACCACCCCCGGCGTTCTGATTTTCATTGCCGCGTTTCTGGGCGGGCTGCTGCAAAAGGCCAGCCTTTCTGACATGGCGCAGGTGCTGGTTCAGACTCTGAAGCAGATGCTGAAAACCATGATTACGCTGATCACGATTCTGGCCGCTGCGAAGATCATGGGGTACAGCGGCATGACCCGCGACATCGCCGCGTTCCTGGTAGCGGTTACCGGCACGGCTTACCCGCTCGTAGCGCCCCTGATCGGCTCGATCGGCACCTTTGTTACCGGCAGCGCCACTTCCTCCAGCGTGCTGTTCAGCTCGCTGCAGGCAGAGACCGCCCGTGCCATCGGCCTGCAGGAAATCTGGCTGGTAGCCGCCAACACCATCGGCGCCACGGCCGGCAAAATCATTTCGCCCCAGAGCATCACGATCGCGGTGGCCTCTACCGGAACCAGCGGAGAGGAAAGCAATATCCTTCGCACCACTCTCAAATATTACCTGCTGTACATCGTGATTTTCGGCCTGATTTCTTATTTTGGGTACAGTCTTCTCTCTTTGGTTTGAAAGCGACACGGCGCTTGCTTCCTTGAACACGGCGCCTGCCTGAACCTCCCCTTTGGGCAGGGTATTTGCCGGAACTGAAAATCTTAGGAGCAAGCAGCCTCTAGTATGGATTGGATCAATCATTTGTAGTAATTAGGAAAGGAACATGCAGTATGAGTCAGTACAACAAGGTCACCCCTGAATTGATTGAACAATTCAGGCAGATCGCACCGAACCGTGTTTCCGTCAACGGAGACATCAACGACGATTTCACTCATGACGAGATGCCGATTTACGGCAAAGCCTGTCCTGAGGTCGTCATCGAAGCCACCTCCACAGAAGAAGTGGCGGCTGTGATGAAGCTTTGTTATGAGAACAGCATTCCCGTCACCCCCAGAGGCGCAGGCACCGGCCTGACCGGCGGCGCGGTTGCGCTTTGCGGCGGCGTTGTTCTCTCCACCACCAAGATGAACAAGATTCTGGGCTATGACAAAGAGAACCTGAACGTCCGCGTTCAGTCGGGCGTTCTGCTCAACGATCTGGCGGAGGACGCCATAAAGCAGGGCCTGCTCTATCCCCCGGATCCGGGTGAGAAATTCGCCACCCTCGGCGGCAACGTCGCCAACAACGCTGGCGGCATGCGCGCCGTGAAATACGGCACCACCCGCGACTATGTACGCGCTATGACGGTCGTACTGCCCACCGGCGAAATCGTCCGCCTGGGCGCAAGCGTATCAAAGAGCAGCAGCGGCTACAGCCTGCTGCACCTGATGATCGGCTCCGAAGGCACGCTCGGTATCATCACTGAGCTGACGCTCAAACTGATCCCCCAGCCGAAAGAAGTCGTCAGCCTGATCGTCCTGTTTGAAAACCTGGAGGAGTGCATCGCCGCTGTTCCGCAGATCATGCTGGCACACCTGCAGCCCCAGGCGCTGGAATTCATGGAGCGCGAGATCGTCATTTCCTCTGAGGCTTACCTCGGCAAAAGCGTATTCCCGCAGGAGTTTGAGGGCAGCCAGGTCAACGCCTACCTGCTGATCACCTTTGACGGCGAAAACGCCGATCAGCTGGACGAGATTATCGAGAAAGCTTCCGAAGTCGTTCTGGAAGCCGGAGCACTGGACGTTCTGGTCGCCGATACCCCGGCGCTGAAAAAGGACGCCTGGGCAGCCCGCAGCTCGTTCCTTGAGGCAATTGAAGCTCAGACCAAGCTGCTGGATGAATGCGACGTGGTCGTGCCCACCAGCAGAATCGCGGAGTACCTCACCTACATCAAATCCATCGAGGCGGATTACGGCTTCGAGATCAAGAGCTTCGGCCACGCCGGCGACGGCAACCTGCACATTTACACCTGCTCCAACGACATGGAGCTGGAGGAATTCAAGAGCCAGGTGCACGACTTTATGAAGAAGGCCTACGCCAAGGCAACGGAATTCGGCGGTCTCATTTCCGGCGAGCACGGCATCGGCCACGGCAAGCAGGCTTACCTTTCTGAAATGGCCGGCCCGGTGAACATGCGCCTGATGAAGGAAATCAAATCCGTCTTCGATCCGAAGGCGATTCTGAACCCCGGAAAAGTCTGCTTGAAGCTGTAAGAAACAGCTTCCATGAAGAACAAAAAAACAGATTTCTTCCCTGCTCTCGGCGAGGGAAGAAACAAGAACCTTGATTCTATTCTTTGATAAAAGAGCTGGATCAGAAACCACATTATTTTGAGCGGAGGAAAAAGCAATGGCATATATCATTTCTGAGGAAGGCCAGGAGCTGCTGGGTGCAGTAAAGGAATTCTGCGAAAAAGAAGTCAAGGAGCAATGCAAGGAATATGACAAAACCGGTGAATGGCCGAAAGAGATTTATGATAAGGCAATTGAAATGCAGCTGCATATGCTCGAGGTTCCCGAGGAATACGGCGGCATGGGTCTTGACCGTGTCTCTGTTGCCGCTTTGATCGAGCAGATGGCGATTGCCGATTCCGGCTTTGCCACCACGATTTCCGCAAGCGGCCTTGGCATGAAGCCTGTTCTGATCGGCGGCACCGAGGAACAAAAGCAGCGCGCATGCGATTTGATCGTAGACGGCGGCTTCGCCGCTTTCTGCCTGACAGAGCCCGGCGCAGGCTCCGACGCTTCCGCCGGCAAGACCACCGCCGTCAGGGATGGCGACAGCTACATTCTGAACGGCCGCAAGTGCTTTATTACCAACGGCGCGGTTTCGTCTTTTTACTGCGTGACCGCTATGACCGATAAATCCGCCGGTACCAAGGGAATCTCCATGTTCTACATCGAGAAAGACACGCCCGGTCTTTCCACGGGACATGAAGAGGATAAGATGGGAATCCGCACCTCCAACACCTGCGACGTGGTGCTCGAGGACTGCCGCATTCCCGCTTCCAATTTGATCGGCGCCGAAGGACAGGGTTTCTCCATCGCCATGAAAACGCTGGATCAGGCCCGCGCATGGATGGGCTGTATTGCCACCGGCATCGCCCAGCGCGGCATGGAGGAAGCCATCGCCTACGGCAAAGAGAGAATTCAGTTCGGCAAACCGGTGCTGAAAAATCAGGCACTCCAGTTCAAAATTGCCGACATGGCCATCAAGATTGAAACTGCCCGCCAGATGGTGGCCCATGCCCTTACCCTGATGGATCTCGGCCTGCCTTACAGCAAGGAATCCGCGATCGCGAAGTGCTATGCGTCCGACATCGCGATGGAGGTTGCCTCCGAAGCGATTCAGATGTTCGGCGGATACGGCTACAGCCGTGAATATCCGGTAGAAAAGCTGCTGCGCGACGCGAAGATTTTCCAGATTTTTGAGGGAACCAACGAGATTCAGCGTATTGTTGTTGCCAATAATACCATTGGACGCTTCTGATCCGTCGGAGCATTCGCTTACACTGTCACCCTCAAAGTGACTTACGTGAAAACTGCGATTTCTTCCCCCGTCCCGGCGGGAAAAGAATCAACCGTTTTCAAAACGCATGTTCCTGCAAGGGGAACGGAACTTGAAACAAATGGTGCTTCTCTCCCCGTCTTTAACGTGAAGAGAAGCAAAGGCATTCTTTTTGTAAAAAGAACGAAACACAAGCACACAGCAATTCTTTCCCCGCCTTCGGCGGGGAAAGAATCAATCGCTTTACTATTCTGCAAGGAGAACGAAACACATGGAAATACTGGTATGTATTAAGCAAGTGCCGGACGACGCGGCTGAAATCCGCCTGAAGGCGGATGGAACGCCCGATCTGGACGGTGTGGCGCAGGTGGTCAACGCGTTTGACACCTATGCCCTGGAAATGGCGACCCGCCTGAAAGAAGCGGTCGGCGGTGAAATTACGGTGATCAGCGTGGGCGGCGAAAGCGCCCGCGACGCGCTGAAAACCTGTCTGGCAGTTGGCGCACAGCATGCTTTTCTGCTGACTGATCCCGCCTTTGAGGGTTCCGACAGTCTGGGCAAGGCCCGGATTCTGGCCGCGGCTAAGGCCAAGCTGGAAGAAAAATCCGGCAAACCCTTTGACCTGATTTTCTGCGGACTTGAGGCCACCGATAAGGCTACCGGCCAAACCGGCGCACAGCTGGCTGAGCTGCTGAATCTGCCCCTCATTACCAACCTGACGGATATCTCTTACGAAAACGGCACCGTCACCGCAAAGCAGGAGACCGATTTTGGCTACAACCTGATCGATTCCGCTGCGCCGTGCGTCGTTACCGTAAATACCCCGGCCTACGCGCCCCGTTACCCCACCATCAAAAGCAAGCTGGCCGCGAAGAAGATGCCCATCGACCCCATTTCTCTGTCAGATTTGGGCGAGGATGCCGGCAAGGTCGGCAGGCAGGCAGCCCTCACCCGCACCGTAAGGTTTGCGGAGCCGCCCCAGAAGGTGGCTGGGGTAAAAATCAAAGAAGAGACCTGCGAGGATTCCGCCCGCCGGGCCGTAGCCATGATGGTCGAAGCAAAAGCGCTGTAAGGGAGCATTGAAACATGGAACAAAATCAAACTCAAAACGTATTGGCGTATGTAGAAACCGCCGGCGGAAAACCCGTAAACGTCGGTCTGGAGCTGCTGACGCTGGCCAGAACGATCGCCGACGCTGCCGAACAGAAAGTGACCGCCGTACTGATTGGCAGCGGGCTGGACGAAGCCGCACAGCGGGTTGCCGCTCTTGGCGCGGACAAGGTAGTTGTTGTGGATGACCCCGCTTACACCGCCTTTTCAATGGATGAATACACCGGCGTGCTGGAGCAGCTCGTAAAAGACGAAAATCCCGCCGTATTCCTGATGGGAAACACTCCGCAGGGCAAGGGGATTGTGCCCCGCCTGGCGGCCCGCTTTCAGAGCGGCTGTGTTGCGGACGTAACCGCTGTCTCCATCGAAGACGGCGCTCTGCACTGGATTACCCCTCGCTTTGGAGGCACTGTGCTAGCGGAAGAGGTCATCGAAAACTCCGCGGTGCAGTTTGCAACCGTGCGCACCGGCGCGTTCTCAAAGCCTGAAACCGCACAGAATGTCGCTCCGGTAGAAAAGAAGGCGGTTTCCGTTCCGGCCGATTCCATCCGCACGCAGATTCGCGAGGCGGTCAAGGAGCTGACCGAGAGCGTAAACCTGGAAGACGCCGATGTGATCGTATCCGGCGGCCGCGGCATGGGAAGCGCGGAAAACTTTAAGCTGGTGGAAGAGCTGGCAGCCCTTTTGGGCGGCGTGGTAGGCGCTACCCGCCCCGCAATTGAAGACGGCTGGGTTTCAAGAGCGCATCAGGTCGGCCAGTCCGGCAAGATCGTTGCGCCGAAGCTGTACATTGCGTGCGGTATTTCCGGCGCGACACAGCACGTTTCCGGCATGTCCTCCTCCGGCTTTGTTGTGGCAATCAACAAGGATGAAGACGCCGCTATCTTTGATGTGGCGAACGTCGGCATTATCGGCGACGCGGTCAAGGTCATCCCCGCGATGATCGAGGAAATCCGCAAAGCCAGGGCAGAAGCCTAATTTCTCTTATCCCCCCTCCCGTTTGCCTGTCTTCTCCACCTGAGAGCATAGACGCAAAGCTGTAATGACTCTTCTTTCTTCCCCTGCTGTAATCGAAGGGAAGCGAGCGAGTATGAGGGAAGCCGGGCGAGTACGCGGCTTTGCTCTTCCTGCTCCGGAGGCACAAACGGTTTTAAAAATAATCCTTTTTTCTGCAATTTTACCGGTTTATTATAAATAGAGCAGGGCAGATCGATGATCTGCCCTGCTCTATTTTCTTTTTCATTTATAATAGTAATATCAACCGTTGACTTCTTTCCCCCACGAATGATGGGGAAGCAATCGCCGCTTCTATGTAGCGCCACTTTTCGAGTGGATCGACTGGAAAGCGGACCGCCAAAAGCTCTATTCCTCCTCGAAAGGCTCTTCTTCCTGAGGGGGAGAAAAATCAGCCATAAAACCCTGCTCGAGCATGTATTCCTCAATCAGCGCAAAATGATCCTGCACCGCCAGAGAAAGATGAAGCTTATTCCGGCGGCACAATGCGTTGACGATCTGTTCGTGCGCGTATTGCAGCTTGTGCCCTGTGTCGTCGTGCAGCAGAATATTGTAGCGCAGATCGTGGATAAAGCGGTCGATGGAATCCGACAGCGCGCGCAGAATCTGAATGATCAGCTCGTTGCCCGAAGCGATGGCGATCAACTCGTGCAGCTCCTTATCCAGCAGGTCGGCCTCTTCCCCTTCATGGGTGCGCAGCCCCTGCACAAGTTCTTCCAGCCTCGCTATCTGATCCGAAGAAATACGGTCCACAGCAAGCATCGCGGCCTCCAGCTCCAGCCCTCTGCGCAGCTCTGCCAGCTGCCGGTAGCTGATCCTTTGCAGCAGCGACAGCAGGCCGAAGGTATCTTTCAGGCTTTGGCTGATGTCGCAGCAGATAAAGTTGCCCGCGCCGTGCTCACTGCGGATAAACCCCATGTGCTCCAGCAGTCGCATGGCTTCCCGCACGGAATTGCGCCCCACCCCGAGCTCTTCTGCCAGCTTCCGCTCCGGGGGAAGGGAATCCCCCAGCGAAAGAGTTCCATCCTTTAGCTTTTGCTGCAAATAATCCAATACCTTTTCGTACGCTTTTGAGTTTTTTTCTTTTTCAACTTCCATTTGGTCCACCCTCCACCGCCGGTGCGCAGGGCCGTTCTCTCCGCACAGCCACCAGGCGATATTTATAATCATTCGGACATTTTTGTTATGCGTTGCTTTGCAGAGTAACCACGACGATTTCCGGGCGATTAAAGACCCGGACCGGAAAAAGACTGTTCCCCAGCCCCCGGCTGACAACCATCGTCGTTGCGCCCCGTGTATAAGAGCCGCTGGTATACCGCGGGAAGATGCCCTGGCCCGGCGCTACAAGCCCGCCCACAAACGGCAGCCGAATCTGGCCCCCGTGGGCATGGCCGGTAAACACCAAATCCATGTGATGTTCCGTATACAATGAAAACAGCTCCGGACGGTGGCAAAGCAAAATCTGAAAGGTATCCGGCGACGACCACCGGGCCAGACGGCCCGCGAGCTCCGCCGTATGATCCCCGTCCGTATCGTCTGAATCGGCAAACGCGGGATCCCGCAGCCCCAGCAATTCAATGGAACTGTTCCCGATGGATATCTTCTCCGCCGCATCGTCCAGCATATGAACCCCTGCATCGGTCAAACGGCTTTTGATTTCGGGGTATTGCCTGAGCCTTGATTCATGATTCCCGGATACATAGTACACAGGGGCAATTTTCACGGCGCCGTTTACAAACTGCATGGCCGGTTCCAAACGATACCGCCTGCTGTCCACCAGATCGCCGGTGATGACAATCAAATCGGGCGATACGCTTTCCAGCCGATTCAGCAGCGGACGCTGCCCGCTGCCAAATTCTTTATTGTGCAAATCGGAAATCTGGGCGATCACATATCCGTCGAATTCTTTTGGAATTTGGGGATTGTGGTAGACCGATTTGGTTATTACAATACTGTTATTCTGCCAGATGCAAAAAAGGATCACGCACAAACCGAGCAATAAGAAAACCATTCGCTTCTTCCTTTTCCTCGACCATTTCACGCACTACCTCCGGTTTCGTCACTGAGAGAGCGATCGTTCTTCCACAACAGGGAGCATCCCCGGCCCGATACACACTCACGATGGCATATGCAATATCATATCACTATTTTTCGCCTTCAACAAGCGGAAAGGTCGATTTTGCTTCTGAAAACGAAAAAGCGTATTCACGGGCAGGCGCGTATGTATCCTCGACCAGGGCTTCTGACAAAAAAGCCGCAGGAGAGAGAATCTCCTGCAGCAAATCTGATGCCAGAAAGACGAACCAAAATGTTCTTTTTTATCTGTTTAAACCCTTTTCACAGCGGTTGCCCCAGGCATCCAGCAGCTCGTCGCCCCGGTAAAACCGGACGATCTCGCAGCGGTTCGGGCAGCCGGAGCATTCCCCGGCTTTCGTCGTAAAGGTCATTTCCAGCAAAGACGGATCGAAGGGCCGCTCTCTTGATGCGGAACGCGACAGAATGGCCGCGCCGATCGCGCCCATCAGGTGAGATTCCGGGTCCACCGTAACGCCGGAGTGAAGCTCCTCTTCAAACGCCCGCACGACCCCTCTGTTTTTGCTCACGCCGCCCTGAAACACAATCGGTTCTTCAATGCGCTTTCCCTTACCCACATTATTTAAATAGTTCAGAACGACCGCACGGCACAGCCCCGCCACAATATCCTCCTTGCTGTGGCCGGTCTGGGCCTTGTGGATCATGTCCGATTCCGCAAACACCGTGCATCTGGCGGCAATTTTGGATGGCGACTGGGAACGCAGCGCCAGATCGCCGAGAGACTCCACCTCGAGCCCCAGGCGCTTTGCCTGCGACGATAAAAAAGCGCCGGTACCGGCCGCACACAGCGTATTCATCGCGTAGTCCGAAACCACCCCGCCGCGGATCAGAATGATCTTCGAGTCCTGCCCGCCGATCTCTAAGATGGTGCGCACCCCCGGGTGACGCGACAGCGTCCCGACCGCGTGGGCGGTGATTTCGTTTTTGACCACGTCCGCCCCCAGCATACTGCCGATCAGCCGCCGCGCGGAGCCGGTTGTACCGACGGTACGCACACTGACCGGGCCGGGCGCCTTTTCAAACAGAATGCCCACCAGCCGCTTGACCGCCCCTACCGGGTCGCCCTCCGTCCAGAGGTATTCCTCCGAAAGCACCTGGCCGTCCTCACTCAGCAGCACGCCCTTGGTTGAAATAGAGCCGATATCAACCCCCAGAGACACGAGCTGTTCCATACGCTTTTTTCCTCCTCATGTCAATCATATCGGCAAAGGCCTCAAGCCTTGTTTCCACGCCCACCTCACTGGTGTTGGCGTCGAAGCTCAGGTGCAGGATCGGCATGCCGTAGTCCTGCTCCAGGCGCGTTAAAGCGGGCATCACGTTCAGCTCGGGAATACAGCCGAACGACTTCATGTGGATTAACCCATCGTAGCCCAGCTCGGCATACTGCTTTGCCTGGCAGACGCTGTCCACGCCATTGGCTCCTACCGTATATTTTAAATACCCTCCGCTTTCCCGCAGAGAAATGCGATCTTTCTTTCCAAACAGCAGAAACGACACGCTCATTCTGCGGCTGACGCTGATGTTCCTGCGCGCCAGCTGCTTTTCCAGATAAAAATTGCTGAACGGCTCCATCAGGGTATACAGCTCCCCGATCACGCCGACGCGAAGCGGCATGGCGCTTTTTTTCACCGGGATTTCGCCCGCGGCGCGCGCGTACCGCTGCTTGAGGCGTTCCAGCTGAAGCATGGTCCTCGGTTCGCTCAAATCCTTTAAAAGCTGCTTCTGAAGCTTTTCAAAGGAACCCGGTATGGTCTCGAACCCTACGTTTTCGCGAACATAATAATCCAGCGCGTCCATGATCCTCAGGCTTTCCGCGGTGCGCATCATCACGCTGAGAATTTCGCGCATGGAAAGCGGGCACTCCAGATTCCGGAGTACCCGATAGATCTTTTCCGGTTTTACGTGCGCCCGGGAAAAGCAGAGAAAATCAAACTCATATCCCAAGTCCCGCAGAATCTGCTCCTGAACCTCTCCGTAATAGCCATAACGGCAGCCAAGGCCTGTTTGCAGCAGCACATTGGCACCGGCCTCGAGCGCCTCGATATAGTTCCCCATGTTGTATTTGAACGGGGAGCAGACAAAATCGGGGCTGTATTTGCTGCCAAGCTCCAGCGTGCGCTGGGTGGTCGGCGGCGCTGAGATCACCTTCTGTCCCGGGAAGAGTTCCCCAAGCATCGAGCGGATGACCACATGGTAATCCCCCATGTGGGGAAAGCTGAACACAAGCTGTTTATCCATAAACCCTCTTCCTTTCCCCCAGAATGTCCAGAAAGCTCTCAATGCGGGTCTGCAGCCCGGCGTCCGACTGCTGCTCGTCCATGAGGAGCTGAATCACTGGAACCTCATGCACCCGCCGGATCACCAGCTCGTTGACAAGAGAATCCGTTCCGCAGGGAAATGCGGTGAGCAGGATCACGCCGTCTACACGGTTTTTGTACAGCTCGATCGCGCCAATCATCTCCTTATTCATCGTCCAGTACAGCTCGGTCGAGATCGCCTTGGATTTCTGGCTGCAGGCGCGGCGATTGCAGTAATCGGAAAATAGGACGGTTCCGTTCTGCTCCCGGATCATCCGGCAGACCGGCCCGCCGATAAAGGAATCATGGCTGATATACGGCTGTGCGGCGATCAGAATTTTCAGGCCATCGCCTTCACAGACACGCTGCTGACGCTCCATCCGCGCCAAATCCTGACTTTGCTGGCGCTGTCTGGCGCGCTGATACGCGCGAAAGCACTGGTCCGCACTTTTTCCAAGCTGGCGGCCCATCGCGCAGAAGGCAAACATTTCAGAGCGTGTGCTCCCTTTTAAATTGTAAGTAATCAGCTTGGCCCAGGGAAATGTGTGGCGCACAATATCATACAGCCCCAAAAAACGGACGCAAAATTCCTCACTGCCGCGAGTTCCCTCAAACCGGGGAACCAGAACCGCGTCGCACTGCCCCAGAAGCGATTCCACATGCCCTAAATATAGCTTCATCGGAAGGCAGTTTTCCGCTTCGGAATGACGAATCCCATCCTCCAGAATCGTTCTGCAGGTTTCGCTGCTGATGATGACCTCGCACCCCAGCTCCTGAAAAAATGTCTCCCACAAACAGCCGTACCGATAATATAAAAACGCCTTTGGTATTCCAATTTTCAATGTTATCACCCAGATGCTATTATGGATTTTTTCCCTGCAAGTATTCATTCGGGCGGCGCATTTCCATAACCTCACATCGGGCATGATTTTGCGATAAAGCAAAAAAATCCATTCCGGACGTTTCGTCCGGGATGGATTTTCATGAATCATATTGATTTTTCAGAAAAACAGTTTGTTTATTTTAATTGAAAAAGAATTAAAGTTTTTTTATTTTAATCCCTAGGTTATACCACCTGATCTCTTCCGGCGTTTTTGGCCTGATACAGCTTTTTGTCCGCAAGGTAGATCAGTTCATCCACAGCCTTCGGCGCACAGTCTGCGGTGACCGTCTCTACACCGATGCTGCAGGTGATGGCGATTTCGCCATAGGTGGTGCGAAAAACGTGGCCGCGAATGGAATCCCGGATACGGCAGGCAATCTGCTTGGCGGAATCGCTTTCCCAGCCCGGCAGGCAGACCAGGAATTCATCGCCGCCGTAACGGGCTACCCACCCGCTCTTGGCCGGAACCATCTTTTGCAGCAGAACGGCGATTCCATGCAGTACGCAGTCGCCGGCCACATGGCCGTTATGATCGTTGATTTTCTTAAAATAGTCAATATCGATAAACAGAACGCTCATCGGCTGATCCTGCTCAAAGCAGCTCTGCAGGTCGGCTGGAAGCCGAAGATCGATATACCGGCGGTTGTACAGATGCGTGAGGAAATCGGTATAAACTGTTTCCCGGCAGACATTTTCATCCTCGATTTTTTCTTCCGGACGGGAAGTGCGCCGGGTCATAACCAGAGTGCAGGCTCTTTCCCCCACTACAAGAGGAATCCGGACAATACTGCAGATCGCCGAATCATCCGCAGATACGCTCAGCGTTGCGCCCGGCCCGAAAAGGATCTGATAATCGAAGCTTCCCTCCAAAGAGCTTTCAAACAGCCCCTCTGAATTGAGTCCCCGCAAATCATCGTAAAGGATCAGCCCGCAGTTGGAATCCACAAGATACACCGAAGACGAAAACACCCTCAATACACAGAGCAGATTCTTCACATCTGATAAAGATTCTAATACCATTACTTCCCTTTCTACCGATTCGGCGGACCGCAATTTTCTTCGATCAAGATCGTACACCGCCAACCCGGGACCTGCAAAAATCGTTCAGCCATTGAAAGACCGCGTTCCCCCAAAGCACCCCGGCAATTGCGGATTTTCGGCCTTTGAGAGAAATGACAGAAAGGTATTCAGATAATTTCCGCAAACCAAAAAAAACACACAATAAGTGTTTTTCTTTAAATTATACATATAATATTTGTGCAAGTCAATACGTAAATAGAGCGTGTGATAAGATCGTTTTCGTATAAATATATGTTGAAGGAAGGGTTGAAATGAAAGCAATAAATCAAATCATTCGCGATTTACGCGAAGATAGAGATTTAAGACAATCAGACATAGCAGCCGTCTTGGGAACAACACAACAGCACTATTCCCGATGCGAAAAAGGAGAATCGCAGCTATCAACTCGCTCCATTATTGCTCTGGCCGATTTTTACCACGTATCCACCGATTATCTGTTAGGCCGAACAGACTGTAAGCAGGGTGTGGACGTTCTGAATCAGCAAATCGCGGAAGGATACTCAACCGGACGCTTTTTGACAGATGTACTTTCCCTGAGCATTGTCGGGCGCTGTGCTGTGGCGGAATATCTGAAGCTTCAGCTGCTCAAAGAAGAGGTGGAGCAGAAGAGGCTTCTGTGAATTCCGGGCGAAATTTTCTTGTTCCCGGCTACCGAAACGGGACAAAAACGAAATCGGCTCCCAAGGTGGCCGCCTTACCATGCAGACGTCTGCAAAAGCACAGAAAGGGTGAATGACAGATATATTAGTTAAAGATTCCGGTGTACGGAATTCGCCTTTGGGATACTGTCTCCCACAACGCATCTACATCTATAAGAATGTCACTTCAAAAACAGACGCCTAACGAATGAGCGATCAAAAGAGAATACTGTATTAGTGATGCGTATTCCCAAGCTCCATTTCAACAAGATGCAGATTCACTTCTTCCGGCGTTGGAATCTCACCTTTGTGTGGTATCGATATCCAAAATGCTTGAATTTCCGGATCGCTATTTGCTTTTGCAGCGGCTATTACAATTTCGATTTCGCGTCTGACTTCTTCGACGCTCACCCCATTTTTCTTCGCCACAGACTCAAGGGCTTTCTTGGCCAATATTTCCGCTTTCTGATTACTCATCTTCAAAACACCTGACATTACTATTTTTATTCAAGGGACCAATTACCCGAATATAGGTAATTTTATCACAGATATATTTCATATGTCAACCCGAATCCGGGTTAAAACATCTTTTATCTAAATTATCATATATTTATTAACCCGAATACAGGTAGGAGATGCTTATGACATATTCTGAGATGATTGTGATGCGGATATCCACACTCTGCAAACAGCGGGGGATCGCCTATAACAAGCTGGCAGCCATGTGCGGCCTGAATCAATCTACCATTGACAACATCGTACGCGGAGTGACGAAAGACCCACGCGTTCAAACGCTCCATCATATTGCCCTTGGATTTAACATGACACTTGCGGAATTTTTGGATTACCCGGAACTGAATGAGTATTCGTTTGATGAGGAAGAGCATTGACTTCGTGAGCAAATTTTTGGACAAGAAGAAGCCGCAGG
>NZ_AKFU01000022.1:0-84819 GCF_000277625.1 Clostridium sp. MSTE9 | reverse complement strand
AATTTACTCATAACCTGTGCCTGGATGCCGGGTATACCGGCTCAAAAGACAAGGTTGAAAAAAGAGGCTATATCGCGCATATCCGTCCCCGATCTGAGGAAAAACAGGAGCTCTTGCGGAATCCCGATTTTAAAGCCCGGCGCTGGGTAGTAGAGGTTACGCATTCGTTCTTCAACCGTTTCCGCAAATTGCTGGTTCGTTTTGAAAAGAAAGCTGCAAACTACCTTGGTCTTCTGCATTTTGCCTGTGCAATTATTGTCTGGCGTAAATTGATTCGAGTCCATATCTAATTTATGGATAGGCTCTTATTATGTAGCTTTTTTGCTCCCCGCTCCGCTGCGCCTGCCCCAATCCAGCATAGCGAAGCAGAAGCGCTCCCACCGTGTCAATGCTGTCTGTAACGGGTCGCCATTACAGATTACATTGACACAGTGAAATTTACTCTTATGCTCACCTGGATAATCTGGGGCTTTAAGTTATCCATAATGCCTTGCTTAAATTTGGGCGGTTACCACTGTGAAAGGCGTTTTTATCTGCTGCCAGTTGGTACGGCAGGCCACTTTAGAGGACGGCGTCAATTTCCGCTTTGCGCATCACCTCGATATGATCTTCAGATACTAGGTAGGAATCCTTGCTGGGAAACATGTCAATAACATCGCTTCTTCGACGAATTTTCTTGTTAAATCGTTTCGGCATGTTAGTTGGAAAATTTTACGGATGTCCGGTTCTGAAAACACACGGGGTCAGTCAATTCCACAGAAACTCGATCCCCTCTGGAAAACGCCTTTTGCATTGCCTCGACAGCCGTTCTACAAGTTCCCGGACCAGCTTGGCAGATGATGCCACCAAATCTTTTTCAGCTGCGCCGCGAAGGATTCTTTCTTCTTCTACGGCACGTGAACCAGGAGATTCCGCAGAAAATGCACTTTTCAGCACTGCTAGAAAGCACCAGAAAAGCTCTCACGAATGGCGGCAATCAGACCAATGTTCGCATCTAAAACCGCCCGTAACGGTGGTTTTAGACCGTGATTTAAAAGACTTTGAAATAGTTGCGAACGCCTCTCTTCTAATTCGTCCAGCATTGGTTCTACCGCAAGGATATCCCTGTGTCCTTGCTCATTGACCCTTAGATAACTATTACTACCATCTATAACAGGATCTTTCATGCAACACACCCGGCTACAAAATTTCTCTCCCTGTTCATTTGGTCTTTTTATTCTCTCACTGACTCGACTGCGTGAATGATTTTCATTTCTAAGCTACGGATCGGCTTCTCCATCTTCCGGAAGAATACGACCTAAATAAAAGCTTTCTGATAAACCTGAATCGGCGCTCCTCGCTGCGTTTATGTTCCGTTATAAAAAACGAGAAATATCTCCGTTTTCAGAGCTTTGGAACTATCAGGTACTTCATCTCTATCTACTGTCAAGTCTCTGGTCTGATAGCCACGGCGGTAATCACTGCAGGATAATTGTGAACATTCTTTTTCACGCCGACAACACCAAGATATCTCTACTTCCATGAGACAAGTAGAACTCTATTCCAGCAAGGATAGCATTGGATCCGGTTCCATCCTGCAGTTCAGTAGCCATTTCGCCAAATCTGTGCTATTCTTTTCCTGAATCTTTAAGTTTCGCTCGTTTTTAATATCTAGACATTATTCATTTGATCAGAGCCCCTTGATTTTCCTATGCATTTACGAAATTACGAATTTTATTGTACTCTATCTTTCTTCCGAAATATGAAATCGCGTTTTATATTTCTTCGCTGTTACTAATAAATCCTTTAAAAACAGTCAGAAATAGAATTTTAATATCAAGAAGGAAAGTCCAATTCTCTATGTAGTAAATGTCACATTTTATCCGTTCTTCGATGGATGTATCTCCACGCCAGCCATTTATCTGTGCCCAACCGGTGATCCCTGGTCGGACAAGATGTTTCAACATATAAAGTGGAATTTCGTCTCTGAACTTGTCTACAAAATAAGGACGTTCCGGCCGTGGTCCAACCAAACTCATTTCCCCTTTAAATACATTAATCAGCTGTGGAAGCTCATCAATACTGAACTTACGAATCAGCGTACCAAATTTGGTTCTTCGGTCATCATCTTTCGTTCCCCAGGTAGTCATGTCCGAACCATCGCTTTCCATTTTCATGGAACGAAATTTATACATGTAGAACTTTTTTTTACCTCTGCCAACCCGTTCCTGCTTATAAATAACCGGCCCCGGAGACGTCAACTTTACCCCGATCGTCGTAATGACCAAAATTGGAGAAATCAAAATTAATGCGACCAGGGAAACAATACAATCAAACACCCTTTTTGCAAAGCTATTGAGCATATTGTCTAAAGGAACCTTACGGATGTTGATCAGCGGTATACCTTCCACTTCATCAATATAAGGCTTTGCAGGGAGATATTTGGTATAAAAGGGAAGTAAATTAGATTTTATTCCAGCTTTTTCACAAGTCTCAATTAAACTTCCTAACTCAGAAAATTCATTCCACTCTAGCGAAATGATCACTTCATCAATACCTTTATTTTCTAGTAAAAGAGAGAGCATGGTAAAATCGCCTACATATTTTATTTTTCTACTGGAAACATCCCTTTTATCTGGACTAAGGTAGCCTACGAAATCATATCCCAATCCGCGATTAGATTGAACCTTATCATAAAATTCCGCCGACACTTCATTCCAACCGACAATAAGAAGATGCTTTAAATTATAGCCTTTTGCCCGCATGCGACGAAGAGACTTTCTTATGATAAAACGATTGATAATGGAAAGTGTTGTATTAACCATTCCAAAAATCAAGATTACCATACGCGATACATGTACTTCCTTTAGAAAAAACATTAGTACAAAAATAAAAATTATGCCAAAAAAATTGGCCTGAAAAACTTTACCTGTTTCCAAAAGAAATGACTTATGTCGAAAAGAATTATGAAGATCAAGATAATGATATAAAATGAAATAAATTGGGACTATATAAATCAATGCCTGAATGTAGTAATTTAGGCCAATATAGGATCCTTGGTAATTATGAAAATGGATAAAAAAAGCAAGAATCATAGAACCCGCACAAAGTACTGCGTCCATAATTGCAAAGATTATATTAAATAATTTCTGATTTTCTTTAATCATATTAATTCTCCAATGGAAATATTTTATGATCTTATTTGATTATAATTGTATAAGATTCGACCGAATAATACAACCCTTTCTTAATGACAGATTTCTCAAGATTGATCGCAGCGAAATCAAATGACCACACCAACATAAGACAATTATTTTTGCTCTGCGTTATGATCTTCTCACCATATCACGTTCTATTTTCATTTTTATGGGTTTTCCCATACGAAAGGTGTAGTGGAAATGTCTCCAAACGAAAAAAAGGCACCAACAGAAACATCACAAGCAGTCAATTCCCTGCCCTCAGGCGGCGCTTTAACGGGTATACCTGAAAAAAACCGGCTCTTTATCCCCGTGCTTTTAGCGATTATAGCCATCCCCCTTCTTGTCCATCTCATCATCATTGATGTGAACCCCGACGAGGTCCCTTTGATCGGCCTCGCAACTTATGGTGATTTTTTCTCTCAGTCAAAAGCGTTTCTTCTTTTAATAGTGATCCTTCTCATTCTTGTGTTTGGCGTACTCTTTCGTAAAACATTGTTCCGAAAAACAGATCGGATTCCCCTTGTTTACCTGATTGCTAGCGGTGTATTCATATTATTCACCCTGCTCTCTGCTGTGTTTTCGGAATACCGGTCTATCGCATTCTGGGGAGTACATGACCGCGCAGAAGGCGCTGTTATCCTCTGCTGCTACATCATTCTGTTTCTATATTCTTTTTCCGCTTACCGAACAGAAAAGGATACCCGGCATTTGATTATCGCTCTTGGAATTGCGATTGTTATTTCGTCGGTCATTGGTTTTTTTCAATACATTGGGCACGATCTTCTGTTTACTGACTTTGGTAAAGCCTTAGTGATTTCTCCTTGGGATTACGATAAAGTCACAAATTTAAGTTCTGTTTCTGAATCCGGTAGACTCTATGGTACTTTTTATCACTGGAATTATGCCGGTAGTTTTGCCGCAATTACTGTGCCAATCTTTTTAGTACTTGCTTTAAACGCCAAGTCCTGGCGCTCCAAAATAGTGCTTGGGTGCGTCACACTGATGGCACTTTGGATTTTAATCGGCAGCACTTCCAGAGCAGGGTTGATCGGCGTTGCTGTTGCTTTTATTTTTGGATTGATTGTTTTTGCAAAGATTATTATAAAACATTGGAAAGCCTCTCTCTCCTGTGTTGCGATAGTTTTAGTAGCAATTATTGGGCTTAATATTACTAGTAATGGACAACTTTTCGCTCGTATTCCCACGCTTTTCTCAGATATAGTTAGTGTTTTCCAGGACAGCGAGCAAACCGATTATCTCTCAAAACTTCCTGTAAAAGACGTTTCAGCGCAAAATAATACCGCAGTGATTGTAACCCAAAATAATGATGTGTTGAAGGTTACTTTAAATAAAGACTCTTTCGTGTTTAAAGATGGAAACGGGCAGGATGTGGTAATGGAGCAAAAGGATGGTGCTTACAGAACTACCGATAAACGATTCCAAAAATTCAGCTTCAATCTTGTAGCAATGGGCTTAAAAAGCAATTCATTAGGTCTCTCTGTCAATATTGATAATCAACCTCAATTCTTTTTCCGTATCGGTTCTGATCTCAAGCTTCAGCTTACCAATTCCACTGGCACAGTCGACATCGATTCTCTTGAGTCGCCGCCTTCCGTTGGTTTTGCTGGTAAAGAGCGTATTGGCTCTGCTCGCGGTTATATCTGGTCTCGCTCTATTCCCATGATCCCGGATAACTTATTGCTTGGTTCTGGTCCAGACACTTTTGTACTGAATTTCCCGCAGAATGATCTGCTGGGTAAATATTGGGCATATGGTACTACAAATATGTTAGTGGATAAACCTCATAATCTTTATCTGCAAATATTGTTAGGAGAAGGCGGCATCGCTTTGTTGGCATTCCTGACAATTGTCCTCCTTTATTTATTCGACAGCATTCGTTTATATGCACTAAAGAGAACATATCGCCCGAATGAGATATTGGCCTCTGCAGTTTGCCTCGGCGTGGTAGGCTATTTGGGAGCTGGGCTGTTTAATGATTCTGTTGTTAGCGTTGCGCCTGTTTTTTGGATACTTCTTGGTGTCGGTATTGCATTGAATCTGAAAAATCGCAAGGAGCAATTAAAAGATCTGCCCCAAAAATCTTAATTATTCTAATCTGTTTGACCAACGAAGCGGCTGATAGGAATTAAAAATTGTACTATCTTTTTTCAAACCTGTGCAAGCTGCGCGGGAACAGCAAGCTGGCGGACATCGCTCCCACAATGCTCAAAATTCTCGGCCTGCCGCAGCCGGCTGAAATGACGGGTGAAAGCATTATTGTGGATTGATCTGGGTTCTATTTTGAACACTGGAAATTTCCTCAAGAGAGAGTAAAAGAAACCATTATAAATCATCCACAGAAGTAAGTGGGTCATCCGCTTCATTTTTCGGAATTCATTGAACAGTATATCAAAGAACAGCAGGGGCACCCCCATTCTGGAGTGCCCCTGCTGTTCTTCTTATACGTTAATGTTGAAAAATTTGATTCAAAAGTCGCTTGAAGCCTCATGATAATATCTTATGAGCTGAAAGTACACAACTGTCTGGAGTGGAGGAATACATCGTCAGCCACAGCGTCGTTTTGCCGGTTTTTCTATTGGTGCGATAAATATTGATCTGTTGTACCTTGATCGTTTTGCTGACATAGAGCTGAAAGAAATCCTTTGTATTCGGCACTTTTGTCAGAGGGCTGACCTTTCCGACATTGCCGACAACACCCAGGTTAGCAGAAACCTTCACTTTTGGGGAATGCTCTGAAAAGCTGACGGAAGCGCTCACCTTCGGACCACCTTCATCGCTCCAGAAAAATCCCCCGCCAGAAGGAAATCGTGTACCACCTTTCGGCTGTTCCCCTGCATTTCCACCAATTGTAATATATTGAGTCTGAACGCATTTTGCGTCATAAATATCGTTGCGCCCGCTGAATGGGATTTGATTATAAAAAGACTGATCTATGGTTTGAGCATTCACCTGCCATGAATTGACCGAATCCAAAACACCCTGATTACTTGCTTTACTCCGGGCTGGGTTTTCTGTTTTCGCGGCATAAAATGAAAATGACATAGAACTGAATATCGCTGCCAGAGTGAGAACCCATGCAAAGAGTTTTCTCATTTTCAAAGTTCCCCTCCTGTCCATATAAATTCAGAAAAATACCTTTCTGAATCCAATTATATTGCAGCAGGATAATGGTGTCAATAAAAATATATTTATCTATAATTTATATAATGAAAGCTTTCCTGAACCTTCAAGAACTGCTCTGCATTTACATCCGTCAAGTCAATTCACAACAATAAAAAGAAACAGAAGGTACAGGTTTTCCCTGTACCCCTGTTTCTTTCTCTTTCTAAAATATATCTCTTAGGGTGCACTATCTCATACACACCTAACTCTTCATGGACTGAGAACGAAAGCGGTCTCTACCTGCTTATTCAGTAGCCTCCAAATCCAGCCGGCCGCTGGCCTTTGGCACAGCGATACGGCGCAGGTAGCCGGGCACACGTTCGCCGCTCAGGCGCTCTGTGAGAAGCCGCTCCATATTGCCGCCGGAATTCCCCAACAGACTCGCCAGCAGCTTCGAAGCGTTGTCGACAGACGGAATCTCCTGAAAACGGACCAAAATGCGTTCGCCGCTGAAAATGAATTTGATCACACGGGTATTCGGCGTTTCAAGGAAAGAGAGATACAGCTTTAACACCGGGCGGCCATCCTCGTCGCGGGTCAGGCGCGCCATGTTACCGGTAACGTAGACCTCTTCGTTAATGTTCAGCACACTTCGGCGCGGTTCGCCGTCCAGCCCTGCGCGGATGGTCTGATTTTCCTCTCCGTCCGAAAATTCGATCGTACAAAAATCCGGGGCGAACGCAAACGATACCCGCTGAATCGGCGGGAGAAAGCTGTCTTTTTCCACAGAGAAGATAAACGGCAGAATGGTGCCATATGAATTTTCCAGCTTATAAGAGCGCCCGTTGATCCATTTGGCGTCTGCACTGAGCTGCGGTACGGAACGCTGTGGAAACAGCGCCTGCTCGATCCGCTCCCGCAGCGTGCGCCGTCTGCGCACTGGAATCGTATCGGGAAACAGCGCAAGCGAAGCCTCCGTCTTTTTCAGCGCACGGGCGGCGCCCATATTCTCCGGCAGAGGGAACGCGGAAAAAGCCTCCTGATTGTCGAAATACTTCTGGATGATCTCGGCGCTTTTATCCACAAAAAGGCCATGGCTGCCGCTTGTGATCGCAATGACCGCATCGATCTGCGGGACCACCACCACATACTGGCCAAACACGCCGTTAAACTGGTAGGCCCCCGGAATCGGAAACTCCCACAGATGATAACCGTAGGCTGTTTCGTGCTCACCCATCAGGGTGCGCACTCCCATATCGGTGGATTCCGCAATCCATTGCTCCGAAAGCAGGCGGCGGGGTTCCCCGTCCACCGTCCACATTCCTTTCTGCAAATACACCTGGCCCAGCTTCGCCATATCCTCAGGCCGCAGAAACAGCCCCCAGCCGCCTTTTTCGATCCCCATCGGGCAGCGTTCCCACACCACATGGTCGATGCCCAGCGGCTCAAACAGGCGCGGCTGCAGATAATCCGTCAATCCCTCTCCTGTTTTCCGCTGGATCAGCGCGCTGAGAAGGTAGGAATTCATGCTGTTATACGTAAATTTTTCGCCCGGCTCATACGCGCAGTCCGACGTCAGGTAAGATTTTAGCCAGTCGCGCTCAAACACGCTGTTCGCCTCATTAAAGCGGATACCGGACGTCATGTTCAGCAGGTGGCGCACGGTGATCTGCTCCACCCTGTGCCGACGGAACGGCGGGGGCGGCATTTTATCGGAGAACAGCTCGGCAATCCGGTCATCAAGCGTGAACAAGCCCTCTTCGATTGCCATGCCTACCGCCATTGCGGTGACGGATTTGGAAAGCGAATACACCATCTGCGCGTAAATGCCGGAGTACGGTTTCCAGTTGGCCTGAGCGATCAGCTTACCGTGGCGCAGGATCACGATGCTGTGCACCTTGATTTCCGGGCACGCGTCGAGCTCACGGAGAAAACGCTCCAGATACGCCGAAGAGACCCCCTGGGCCTCCGGCGTAGAGCGCGGCAAAGGCTTGCGGGAAAGCCCGGCAGGATACCGGGGCTTTTCCGGAACAAATGGCACCGGTGAAAGGTGGCGCAGTTCACCGCGCATCCCCTTTCTCACCGCATCCACGGCCTTGAACTGCGCTCTCAGATCCATCATAAAGGAAGCTCCTCCAAGCGGCGGCGAACCATATCCAACGCAAAGGACGCCGCTGTGTATCTGTAATAGCTGCGGGGGCGGCGATGGCTGAACACCTTTACCTTGCGCACCACGGTGCCGTCTTTGTCACTGAGCCCCACGTAAATCAGCCCGATAGGCTTTTCCTCAGTACCGCCGTCCGGCCCGGCAATACCGGTGATACCGATACCGATGTCGCTGCCGGATTTTTTCCGCACACCCTCGGCCATCGCGGCCGCAACCTCTTCACTCACTGCGCCGTGCTTCTCCAGCAATTCCTCCGGCACGTCGAGCAGCAGCGTTTTGATCCGGTTGGCATAGGTGACTGCTCCCATCTCAAACACTTGGGAGGAGCCGGGAATATCGGTAATCCGCTTGGCAAGAAGTCCGCCGGAGCAGGACTCCGCCGTCGCGATCGTCATCTTTCTCTCACTGAGAAGGTTTACAGCGAGCTGCTCCAGACTGTCTACATTGATGCCGTACACGCAGTCGCCGATCCGCTCGCGGATGCGCTCCGCGACCGGCCGGCACATTTCCTCCGCCTTCTGTGCGTTTTCCGCCTTAGCGGTAACGCGTACGTACATTTCGCCCTCTTTGGCATAAGTGGCAACCGTGGGGTTCGAAGCGTCCGTCATGTCGGAGAGCATCTCCGCAACAGCGCCTTCACCCTGGCCAAACACATGCACATTCATGGAAAAAATGCTTGCGTTTTCACGCTTCATCAAAAACGGGATCCCGTAATTGTGCAGCATGGGAATCAGCTCTGACGGCGGGCCGGGGAACATCATGATGATCTTGCCCTCTTTGGTTTCCACCGCGCAGCCCGGCGCGGTGCCGCGGTCGTTCAGCAGAACGGTGGAGCCCTCCGGCAGCATCGCCTGCTTCATCTGGTTCTGACCCATGTATCTGCCGTTGAAGTGCTCCTTGAGGCGCTTCATGCTTTCTTCGTGCACGACAAGGGGTGCACCGGCGCATTCGGCAATCGTTTCCTTCGTCAGATCGTCCTCTGTCGGGCCAAGGCCCCCTGTGGTGATGACCAGATCGCTGCGCTTGAGCGCATGGGTGAGCGCCTCTTTCAAACGGCCGTTGTTATCGCCCACGGTACAGGAAAACATCATATCGATCCCCAGCTCGGACAAAGCCCGCGCTACATAGGAAGCATCGGTATTAATGACCTGGCCGAGCAGCAGCTCGGTTCCTACTGATATGATTTCCGCTTTCATAAAATTGGCATCTCCTTATTCTCCTGGATATAATATTGCGATTTCATCAAAAAAATGATTGCATTCTTCCTGCGCCTTCGGCGGGGGAAAACTGCGATCCCCATAAAAAATCTTTTTAGGCGAGCGAATGATCATATCCGATTTTGATCAGCTTTACCTGAGAAACGCATTCCTCGATCAGCGCATCAGCGTCGAGCTGCTGCTCCGCCTGCTCCACAAAATAAAGGTTGGGCTTGGTGCGGGGATGCTTCGGCGTGAACACCGTGCAGCAGTCCTCAAACGGCTGAATCGAAATTTCAAAGGTATCGATTTTGCGGGAAATCGCGATGATCTCCGTTTTATCCATGCCGATCAGCGGCCGGAACACCGGCATATCCACCGCCGCCTCGGTGCAGGCGATGGCCCGCATCGTCTGGCTGGCCACCTGGCCCAGACTCTCGCCGGTAATGAGGGCCTCGCAGCCGTTATCCACCGCGATCCGCTCTGAAATGCGCATCATAAAGCGGCGCATGATGATCGTGAAAAGCTCCTCAGGGCATTTCGCCATGATCTCTTCCTGAATATGCGCAAAAGGAACCACGCGAAGAATCATGCGGCCCGAATAATCGCTGACCTTGGTCAGCAGATCAACCACCTTCTGCTCCGCGCGCTCACTGGTATAAGGCGGGCTTGCAAAGTGGACGGGAACCAGCTCCACGCCGCGCTTTGCCATGCACCACGCCGCTACGGGGCTATCGATGCCGCCGGAAATGAGCAGAGCCGCTCTTCCGCCTGTGCCGACAGGGATTCCGCCCGCGCCGGGAATGGAGCTTCCATGAATGTACGCGCCAAAATCGCGCACCTCTACCATCACCACCAGGTCGGGATTGTGCACATCGACCGTCAGGTGGGGAAAGTTCTCCATTATATATGCCCCGACCTCGGCAGAAATTTCAGGGGATTTCAGGGGAAAACTCTTGTCGGAGCGCTTGCTTTCCACTTTAAAGGTTTTCACGCGATTCAGATCGCCGGAAAGATACTCGCTGCACGCAGAGAGGATGGATTCCATCTTCTTTTCGGCTACGCACGCGCGCGAAAATGCGGCGATGCCGAAAATCTTTCCGACCTTCTCGGCAACCTCATCCAGATCCTCTTCCCCTTTGGGGGAAATGGTAATGGTAGACTGCGCCACGCGGATGTCGAAATTGCCGAATCTGCCGATGCGGTGGCGGATATTCCGGACGAGCGACGCCTCAAAATTCTTTCGGTTCAAACCTTTGAGCACCAGCTCGCCCAGCTTAATCAAAATGATCTCTCTCATACAAACTCCTTATGATTTTTTCACCAGCTGCTCCATGCCCTGCTTCAGTGCGGCCGTAAGAGCGCCGATTTCTTCCGTTGTAGTAAAGCGGGAAAAGCTCACCCGCAAAGAGGACTCCACCAGCTCGGGCGAAAGGCCCATGGCTGTGAGCACATGGCTCGGCTTTGCCTTGGAGCAGGCCGAACCGCTCGAAACAAATATATTTTTCGAAGACAAGAAATGCAGCATCGTTTCGGCGCGGATGCCCGGAACCGAAAAGCTGAATACGTAAGGCATCGCGTCCTCCGGCGAATGGATGACAACACCCGAAAGCCCGCTAAACTGCTCGCGCAGACTGGCGCGGAGCGTTTCAAAATGCGCTTTCAGCTCCTGCGGCTGCGGCATCGCACGCACCGCCGCACCGAACCCGGCGATGGCCGGCAGCGGCTCGGTGCCGGGGCGCACTTCTCTTTCCTGCCCCCCGCCGAAGCTTCTGGACGGGAAACCTTTCTGGCCCGCCACATACAGTGCGCCGGCGCCCTTTGGCCCGTGGATTTTGTGAGAAGAAACCGTCATCAGATCGATCCCCACGCGCGCGGGCTTGATCGGAACCTTGCAGAACGCCTGCACCGCGTCCACATGCAAAATCGCCGGGGATTTGCTGCGGCGGATCGCCTCCGCTGCCGCCTCCACCGGCATGCACACGCCGGTTTCGTTATTGACGAGCATCATGCTCACCAGAATCGTATCGCCGGTAACGGCCTGCTCCACCTGCTCCGGCGAGATGTGCCCCGTGGCATCCGGCATCAGGTACTCCACCGTAAAGCCATCCTGCTCAAGCTGCTCCATCACGCGCAGTACGGAGGGATGCTCCACCGCCGTTGTAACGATACGCTTGCCGCGCCTGCCGTTGCGCTTCACGGCGCCGAACAGGGCAATATTATTTGCTTCCGTTCCCCCCGAGGTAAAATAAATCTCGGAAGGATTCACCGAAAGCCTGTCCGCAACCGCCTGGCGGGCCGCGGTCATCTCGCGCTCCGCCTCAAAGCCCATGGTGTGCAGCGACGAAGGGTTACCGTACGCCTGTGTCATCACATACAGCGTACGCTCTGCCGCCTGCTCGCACACACGGGTGGTGGCTGCGTTGTCCAGATATATTTTTTCCAAAGCTGAAAGCCTCCAACCTATGATAAATTTCACTTTAAAACAGGCCATTGATTCCTTTTCCGCCCACGGCGGGGGAAGAAATCACTGTTTCTATAGAAAGTCTCTTTTAAAGCAAATGGGCTGTCAATCGTAATCAGCCCTATTATACCACAGGCGCGACGCGCCGTTGTGGTATATTTTTTGAATTGACGGTATCATAATCTGCTCTGCGGATATTATACACGAAAAGTTCCCAATAGTGAATATGCGCCCGCTTGCATTTTTTGCAAATCCGCGCTATGATTACATACAGAAAGAGTCGGATTCCCTCAGCGTGCCGAAAAACAGAGGCATACCGCTAAAAATCGCGCAAGGCGGCAAACCCGCAAATCAGAGAGCATACTTGGCATGTGACCGCAATTTGCAAATGCGGCTGCCCTGTGGGCATACGGCACACAGCAGGCAAAACGAGCATCGCTATTTTGCGGCAGCGCGATGGTTTAGTAGTCTGAGGGGCAGATTCCCTTTTCTTTTGCAAGGAGGAACCAAAAATGGCAGAACTGAAGAACACAAAGCAGCGCGGAGCGATTCTGCGTTTTCTGGAAAACAGCCCGGATCCCGTTTCGGCGGAGGATATTTTCGTTTTGCTGAAGCCCTCTTTCCCCCAGTTGGCTCTTTCTACCGTATACCGCAATCTGGAGCGCTTTACCTCCTCCGGGGTTTTGCAAAAAATCAATTTTGAAGACGGCGTGATCCGTTATACGCTGGCCAAGGGGCACGACCACTATTTAATCTGCACCGGATGCAGTAAAAAAATCAAGCTGGACGACTGCCCGCTTTCCCCGCTGGAGCTTCAGCTCGCAAAGGCGACCGGCTTTGAGATCGAGCGCCACAGCCTGACGATCTACGGAAAATGCCCGGACTGTCAGAAAAAGCGCGGTACCCGGGCCGTTGTAAAAAAAGTGGAACGCACGCAATAGCGAGAAGAGTTCTGCCGAAACGGCACATTTTTATGAAAACGTGATACACAAAAGCCGCAGAACAGGTTTGTTCTGCGGCTTTTTACATTATAATATCCACCAATGTACCGTCGTACCATCAAATCAAAACTTACAGCAAGATCAATTCATATATTATTCCAGCATTTCGATCAATCTTGCGATATCGTCTTCTTTTGTGGCCCAGCTTGTGGCAAATCGTACAACCGTATGCTCTTCATCGGCTTTTTCCCAAAAGCTGAACGCAACTTTCTCCTGCAGCTTTTGCATAACGGAATTCTGCAAAACGATAAACTGTTGATTGGTCGGGGATTCCCAGGCAAACGTGCAGTTTTTTCTGCGAAATCCGTCCTTCAGCAGTTCCGCCATTTCAATCGCATGCCTGCTGATCTTGAAATACAAATCATCCGTAAATAATGTATCGAACTGGATTCCCAGCAAGCGGCCTTTCGCAAGCAGCGCTCCATGCTGTTTTACAGTCGTCATAAAATGCGGGGGCATATGATTTTTCGTAAACACCACCGCTTCGCCGCATAACGCGCCGACCTTTGTGCCGCCAATGTAAAACGCGTCACAGTATTCGGCAATCATAGGCAGAGTGACATCCGTTGTTTTGCTCATTACACCGTAGCCCAGACGCGCTCCATCTAAATACAGGGGGATCTCAAACTTTCTGCAAACTAAGGAAATGTCGCTCAGCTCCTGCTTGCTATACAAGGTACCGTATTCTGTCGGGTGAGAAATATAAACCATTCCCGGGAACACCATGTGCTCATGGTTTTCGTCCTTCCAGAATTTCTGTAAATAATTTTCCAATGTACCGGCTGAAATTTTCCCGTCGTTTTGGGGTATTCCCAGCACCTTGTGCCCTGTATATTCGATCGCGCCTGCCTCGTGGACGCTCACATGGCCCGTTTTGGCCGCCACAACGCCCTCATATCGTTTGAGCAGCGCATCAATGACGATCGCATTTGTTTGTGTTCCGCCGACCAGAAACGAAATCTCTGCCTGCGGACATTGACAAGCTTCCCTGATCTTGATTTTTGCGCTTTCACAATATGGATCATTTCCATATCCCGATAACTGTTCTAAATTTGTGTCAAGAAGGCGCTGTAAAATTCTTTCATGCGCTCCTTCCGTATAATCATTTTCAAATGACAACATGCTAATTGAATTCCTCCCAATTCCTGTTTCACCGTCTGCCAGGGCAATTTGCCCGTAAATCTGCGCTGTCTTTGATATGGCAAAGCAACAGCGCATCACAAGTGGTACCCTTTTTAGTAATAGCGGTAAACAGAAATCACGCGGCCAAGCACCAGAGCGCTTTGAGAAAAGATCGGAGAAAACGCGGGGTTTTCCGGCTGCAGGCGGATGTATTCCTGTTCAAAGAAAATCCGCTTGACCGTAGCCTCGTCGTCGATCAGCGCGACAACGATCTGCCCGTTTTCCGCCGCATCCTGGCGGTGCGCGATAATGTAATCCCCGTCAAGAATTCCGGCGTTTTTCATGCTGTCGCCCTGCACGCGCAGCGCAAACAGCTCCTTTTCGGGGTAACGGTGCCCTACCAGCGGCAGGTAGCCCTCGACCTCTTCCACGGCCAGAATCGGCACGCCGGCGGTCACTCTGCCCAAAATCGGCACACGGCTTACCTGCTCGGCGCCTTCAATATGAATGGCGCGATTGAGGCCGGCCTCGCGCCGAATGTAGCCCATATCCTCCAGCGTTTTGAGATGCAGGTGAACGGTCGAAGTGGATTTCAGGCCGGTTGCTTTGCAAATCTCCCGCACGGAGGGCGGCAGGCCATATTGTGCTCTATCTTTTAAGTACTCATATATTTTTTTCTGGCTGCTGCTGAGTCCTTTCATCCCATTTCCTCCCAGGTATTCCAAGTCAACCTTATCATACCACAGGGCCCTATAGATTGCAAACAAATGTTTGCGGATTTTTCACAATTTTTTTGTTTTAAGAGCTGTTTTCATCTTATTTTAATGCAAAATTACATGACTCCAAAAGTTAAAAGAATATTCATAGCGTATTAACAACTGCCCCGCGAATTCAAATTATAATATGAGTGTATTCAGACGATGGAGCCGCACCATCAGAATACAAAGTTCTACCCTCCTCAATATACCCCTCAAGCTAACGAAAAAAGACCGAATCAATTGGATTCGGTCTTTTTTCTTTTTTGCGTCACTTTTTGTTTCAAACGGCATATTTGGTGTTTTTTCTGGTCAAAATAGCCTCGGAGGTGCTTTTACAGATGAGCAGTCTGCATTTTAAATCAGAAAATCAATCCCCAAAGAAAAACAACAAGGGTTTTTATGTCGCGCTGGGCGTTTGCCTGGTTGCCGTTGGTGTTGCCGCCTGGACTACGTATGACAGTGTCGTGAAATATGCCAATCCTCAGGATACGTCCTCGTATTCCACTTCGCCCACCGGACGCACGCAGTCAGGTGTTTATGCCAGCAGCAAGGCGGAAGAGGCTTCGTCTCAGCCGCAGGCCAGCGCGCCGCAATCCGCCGCTCCGTCTTCTTCCAAACCGGCTGCTTCGTCTCAGGCACCGGACAAGACCGCTTCGTCCAAACCCGAGCAGCCCGCCAAACAGACGGCGGCCAAACCCGCATCTTATGTTTACCCGGTTGGGGAAACCCCGAAAGTTACCAAAAATTATAGCGGAGACAACCCCATCTTTTCCGACACGATGCAGGACTGGCGTGTTCACTCCGGCACAGATTTTGAGGCAAAGATCGGCGACCCGGTCAAAGCCATCGACAGCGGAAAGGTCAAGGACCTGTACGCAGACGGCAATCTGGGCAATGTTGCCGTAATTGAGCACAGTGACGGAATCACCGCGTACTACTGTGGCCTGGGTGACACCTTCCTGGTGAAAAAGGGCGATGAAGTAGACGCAGGACAGAAGATTGGCTCGGTCAATGTTGTACCGATCGAATCGGTGGAAAAGCCGCATCTGCATCTGGAAATCAAAAAATCCGGTAAGCTGATCGACCCTATCACTCTCTTCAAATAAGTCAAATCGTACAAAGAAACCCATAAAACAGATAAATCCCCGCCGGCAATCGTCGGCGGGGATTTTTACAAAATTTCATCCAAAAATTTCATCGATCAAAAATCATTTTCTTTTTAAACGGCTTAATTTGAGCCAATTTTAAAAATTTCTGACATTCGCCGCCGACCGTATGAAGAAGTCGATCATTCCTTCCATATTTGCCCAGAAAAAAGCGGATTTGACAACATAAATACTTTCGATTTGACAAAGATTAAATGCGAAAGGAGGTGAATGTTTGAAAAAAGGAAAAAAATTTTTTCAACGATTGACCGGCTGGCTTACCGCACTTACTCTGCTGGCAGGGTCGGCAGTGGGATACTACCACTACACCTTGCCTGATCAGTTCCGCGTGACGGCGGGAACCAAGCTGCGGCTGAACCAGACCGGCCTTAGCATCATCGACACGGTAAACAAAAAAGAAATTACCGCGTCCGCTTTAAAATCCGCAAACCAAAATTACCATGCTCAACTGATGCTGTTTGATGTAATCCCCATCAAAACAGTCAGCGTGAAAGTGGTGCAGGAAAAGCTTTTGGTGCCTTGCGGTACTCCTTTCGGCATCAAAATGTTCACAAACGGCGTGATGGTGGTTGGCGTTGCCGACATTGAAAGCGCCGGAAAAATGATCAATCCCGCCGCTGTGGCGGGCGTGAAGGTGGGCGATATCATTACCGAGGTAAATGGAAAGGCCGTTACCCAGAACAGCCAGGTGGCGAAGCTTATCGAAAGCAGCGCCGGCGCACCGGTCGAGCTTTCCATTAAACGGAATGAAGAAACGCTCACAGCAACTCTTACCCCTATTCTGTCCGATGTGGACGGAAGTTATAAGGGCGGTCTTTGGGTACGTGACAGCACTGCCGGTATCGGCACCGTAACTTTTTATGATCCGTCGAACGGATCGTTCGGCGGTCTTGGCCATGGCATCTGCGACGTGGACACGAATGAGCTGATGCCGCTTCGCAGCGGCGACGTTGTTTCCGTGACCATCAGCGGTATTGTCAAGGGCCAAAAGGGCCGTGCAGGCGAACTGCGCGGCTATTTCAACAACGATTTCCCTGTCGGACAGCTACAGGCCAATTCCGAAGGTGGTGTGTACGGCACGCTGAATTCCTCTCCTGTTTCTACCGAGGCTATCCCCCTTGCCGTGAAGCAGGAAGTGAAAACAGGCGCTGCACAGATTTACACCACAGTGGATGGAACAACGCCCAGACCTTATGGCATTGAAATCGAATCGATCAACTATCAGGACGGCACCAAAACGAAGAATTTGGTCGTTAAAGTGACCGATCCTGATCTGCTCAGCAAAACGGGAGGAATTGTTCAGGGAATGAGCGGCAGCCCTATTGTGCAAAACGGAAAATTAGTGGGCGCCGTAACCCATGTATTTGTCAATGATCCCACGCGCGGCTACGGAATTCTGGCAGAAAACATGCTGGAAATCTCCGAAAAAACGAGTCTGGAGAGCACGGAAAAGGCATCTTAAAACGAAATTTTTTACTATTTTGAAATATAATTACCAAATTCGCGTAAAAAATATTGTGTAAGGTATTGCCATAAATGCCAATATATGGTATTATAAGCCTGTAAATTAAAAAACAGGGGGATATGTTCATGGAAAAACATTTAAAACTGCTGATTTCTAATGACACTGACGAATTTGCTCGAAGCTATTCTCATGATTTTGAAGTTGCGGGTATTGATGTCGTCTATTCTCCAAAGGATGGACTGAGGGTTTTGGACCATATTGATCTCGAACAACCTGACGTCGTCCTTGTGGACCTGTTCATGCCCCGACTGGATGCGATCGGAGTCATTCATGGGATTCGAAAAAAGTACGCCTCTAAGGCGCCTTCCTTCATTGTCATGTCTACATTCAGCAGCCCCACGCTGGAACGTGAGGTAATGCTTTCCGGAGCTGCATATTTTGTAATCGTACCGTTTGACGCAAAGGAACTGGCTCAAAGAATCTTAAAAATATGCGGCAGTATCGCCCCAAAATCGGAACAGGCTTCGGTACCGGCACCAAAAGGCAAACCTTCTCTTGAAATCCAGGTCACAGAAATCCTTCACCAGATCGGTGTTCCGGCTCATATTAAGGGATACCATTACCTGAGGGATTCTATTATCATGGCCGTGCAGACACCAGACATTATCAATGCCGTGACCAAGCAGCTGTACCCCAGTGTGGCCAAACGGTACGAGACTACGCCCTCGCGTGTGGAACGTGCTATCCGCCATGCCATTGAGGTAGCCTGGGACAGAGGCGACATCGACATCCTGAATTCCTATTTTGGGTACACGATTCACAACACCCGCGGAAAGCCCACTAACAGTGAGTTTATCGCCATGATCAGCGATAAGCTCCGGCTGGAAATGAAGTCCGCCAGCTAAAGAAAAAACTCCTTTCCCCAATCAGCCGGATGAGGATCCGCTTTTTAGGGAAAGGAGATTTTTTTTGCAATTTTTCGGATTTATTTGTAAATTCAAAAAGCCGATATTTTTAGAAAACAAAGCGAGACAAGGCGGCGGCGCAGGAATACAGGACGTATTCCCAGAATTTTGAACACAGCCACAGCCCGCTTTTCCTCTAATAGACAATTGCGTTGATCTTACCAACAGAGCTTGTGATGAACAGCCCTGTTTTCGATTACATCGAGGTGCTCTTCGTCACAAACAGCAGGGAATTCGGAACCGGACGCTCTTTACCGTCGGACGGCTTATTGCGCAGTAACAGCGTGCTGTTGCCGTAATTGCGGCTGAGCAGCGTAGCGGAACCGCCCGCATCCAGATTGCCGGCCTGCACCGCTCCCATGTCCTTCATCAGCTGGGCAAATTCCTTCAGCGTCGCCCCTGTAGAATACTGGGACTGACGGCCATCTACCATTACGAAAAACACGGTTCCATCAGCACGGACGCCAACGCCAAGCCGCGGCGAATAGGTTCTTTGGTCCGCATCCTTTTGCGTGACGACGTTTCCGTCCTTAACAAGGAGCGTATCATACAGGCCGATCGCGTTCTGCAGCTCGGATTTCATCTGCGGGTAATCTGCATTCGAAGCGATCACCGGAGTGCCGTCCTTCTTAATTCCGAAAAAGTTCCAGCGATAGGCACGGGAAGACACGGTGCCCTGTACCTCAACGCCGTCTTTGACGACAACTCCCCACGGCTGATTGGTGGTCATATTGAACATATCACCGTTGATCGCCGCGACGACCGGTTTTCCGTTTGCCATGGCCGAAGCAGCCTGCGCGCGCACCGTAGCGGCGTGATAGCCGCCCGCATATGTAGTATCACCAGGTGTGCCAACCGTAATGCCAATCTGTCCCGCTAAGGGTTCGTATTCCAGCATAAAGCACTCATTGATTTTACAACTTAAATTTGTATAGGTGAATCTTGTTTCCACAAGACCGGGTGCTACCGTTCTGCTGTAATCGCTCATCAGAGAGGTCGCTACCAGATTTGTCAGGCTGAGCTGCCCGAACACCGGCACCGCCGCAGAAGCCGTGGCAGACATCTGCACAGCGGCCAGCAACACGGCAGCTACGGATACAATCTTACGTTTCGTTGATTTTGATTTCGAGCTTTTTGATTGTTTCATCTTTGCTGAGGTCTCCTTCCTTAGTTATCTTCATCTTAGACCATCAGGAAGATTATGTCAACCAAAAACAGGCATTTTCTTCTGGAAAAATTATGTTAAATTTTGGTAATTTTTACTTGGCTGAAGATCTCACCGATCGGATCGCTGATCATCAGCGCCGCGCTCTGATCCGCGGGCGTAGAAGAGCGATTGATCACGACCAGACGGCTGCCGCCAAAATAGTGGATCAACCCGGCGGCAGGGTACACAGCCAGCGACGTTCCGCCAATGATCAGCATGTCTGCCTTGCGGATCGCCGTGACCGCACCGTTGATCACATCCTGGTCAAGCCCCTCCTCATACAGCACCACATCGGGCTTGATCGTACCGCCGCAGGTGCAGGTGGGAATTCCTTCGCTGTGCAGAATAAATTCGGCATCATATTCTTTATGGCATTTCTGGCAATAGTTGCGGTGAACAGAGCCGTGCAGCTCGTATACGCGCCTGCTGCCCGCTTTTTGGTGCAGGCCATCAATGTTCTGAGTCACGACCGCCGACAGCTTCTCCGCCTGCTCCAGCTCTGCCAGCTTACGGTGGGCTGCATTTGGTTGTGCATCCAAACACAGCATCTTTTTGCGGTAGAAATCAAAAAACTCCGCCGTGTGCCGCACATAAAAGCTGTGGCTCAGCATTTCCTCCGGCGGATAGCGGAACGATTGGTGATACAGGCCGTCTACACTGCGAAAATCGGGAATCCCGCTTTCTGTGGATACTCCCGCTCCGCCGAAAAACACAATCCGGCTGCTTTCGTCTATCATCTGCTGAAACTGCTCCATCTTTGTCATTCAGAATCCTCCCATCGTCCATTCTCTTTCCTTTATCTTAGTCTGCAAAGTATGGAAAATCAAGCGTCTTATCTATTCTGCTGATTTTACCGACCCGCAAACCGCAAAAAATTCGAAATTTCTCAAAAAAAGGATTGCGTTTTGCCTGCAAGTATGATAAAATAATCCACGTTGCAATTCCGGGTGTGGCGCAGTTGGTAGCGCGCTTGACTGGGGGTCAAGAGGCCGTGAGTTCAAGTCTCGCCACTCGGACCAGAACAAAGAACGAGAAAAACCGCATCAGACAGCTTATTTTTGAGCTGTTTGATGCGGTTTTTCCTTTCCTTTAAAATTGACTGTAAAACCGGCTGTAAATTTCGGCCCTTACTATGGCTGATTGGTAAAACCGTCAAGCTGGAATCTGAAAATTTTACGTAGGGAAAGGCGCTGAAGTTATCGATTGAAACGCACAGTACCGATCAGTGACAGCTTGAACGCCTTATGCGATATTGCATTCAACAAGCACAGAAACAAAAGCAGCTCCTGCTATCATGCAAGAGCTGCTGCCTAATCTACCAGTATGGATAATTCGTTTTTTAAATCATTCATGATCGTTCCTAAACGCACCATACGCTTAAGGTCTTTCGCTTTCTTGGCCTCCTGGTAGCAGACCGAATACACCGCTAACTTGCTTTGTATGACCGCTTTTTCATTCTGGCTCATGTGCAGACCTCCATCAATATATTTGTTAACATAATATCAGAAAAGTGTGTCCCAGGTATGAACATAAAGATTATGATCAGAGTGATACAAAGCAATGATCTTACTGCTAATAAGTACATGAAGGGAATAATCGGTGTTTGCCGTTTCAATCGACTGCTTTTGGGCACCGCATGCAACCATTTGTGTAGCTCTGATGATTGCAATAATAAAGTCAGTTATAGACGCAATCAGAAAAAACAAGAGCAATGGATACGAATGAACGCAAAAAGTCCGTATAGTTACTATATTGTTGCTGCACAACAGCTACCAAACCCGCATTCTGTCTGGATTTCACTTTGACTGGAGATCAAGAGGCTCTATGAGTTTATTTTTTGCCACTCGGACCAAAACTAAGAGCGAGAGAACGCGTCAGACATTATTTTTGAATCGTTTGGTGCGGTTTTTCCTTTCCTTTAAAATTGACTGAAATCGACCGCAAACTCCGACTGTTACTACAGGGTTGTTACGTGCTCTAAAAGAGTTTTCAATTAATTTTGGTAGTTTGTAAATAGTGTTGCCAACTTTTGTCAACCAAAGCATTGACAAAATCGTAAAATGGATTATAATATAATTGCATTGTGCGGTTTAGCTGTTGTTTATGGAGACGGCAACTCCATAGGCAGGAGGAAGGAATGATTTAAATCATTCCTTCCTCGCTTTTTATGTCCTGAAATGCGATCCCCTTAGCTGGAGCAAATCCGGCTGCGGGGGATTTTTATAATACCATCCTCAGTTATTGGAACTTTTATCCATTGTTTTTACTGAAAATGAATGAAAGGCGCGTTTTACACGCGCCGAATAATTGAGACTATTGGGTTTTAAGAGAATCTACAAAAGCCTGCATCTCTTTTTTAGAATCTATACTGTGGGTTTTCTCTATCAAACGGCGGCGTTCCGATTCGGAAAGCGAATCGAAGTATATCTCAGCACCCCGGTTTTGAAGTAAAGCGATACCGAAACCCATCGGTAAATCCTGGGGATAATCCATGTGTGTCACCTCAAGATTAGTGTGTGCGGATACTGCGGCTTTATTACAACCAAGAAAGCATAATGATACGCTTGAGAAATTTCGTGAAAGCGTTGAGCTGAGTGCCAAATACTTTTCACCCCTTGGAATGTGCTGATCCGACAGACTAAAACAGAAAGAAAAAGAGTGAGAGCACTCTTTTATAAAAACACCCTCACTCTAATGGATTAGAACCACCACCGACGGCAACAACGCCGACAACGGCAGCCGCACCATCCTCGCCGACACCAACGATTCCAGCACACGATCTAATCACTCCTTTCTATAAGGAGATATGACATAATATGAATTCTTTTAAGGGCTTGTCAATATTGGATTTTGACATATTTAGAGGTAATAGCTGCGGTGCTGCATTTGAAACGCTGCCGCAAAGCGGACGCGCCATGGATTTTCCTGCTTTTTCTGATGATAGAAACAAAAATATGCGCATTGCTTTTGCTGCTGTCAAACAGCAATGTGGAAAAACAGAATAGAAGCAACGAAGCGGCATTCCGGAATGATCCTCCAGAACACCGCTTTTATTTTTATGTTATTGGAATATCCGACGGAAAGAGGAGAAGTCCAATGAATCAGTTTATCCCTCTATATTTGTTTGTTTAGATGCTTATTTTACGAAGGAGGCCATTGAATTATATAATCTTGATAACTTCCATATATCTCATAACTCTCTAAATGCTGAAAGCTTTTTATTTCCGTACTGTTTTCAGTTACATATAAAAGCATTTGATCTTTCCCGACAGAATTATGAGGACCGTAGTACGGTAACACATTTACTGTAATATCATAACCTCCATTAGAATCTTTACGGATATCTAAGATTTCAACGGGGCCACTCCCGACCCCAGGCGTCTCCGTAAAATATCTTTTATAATAGTCATCCACGCCTTGCTGAATCGTCGGGCGCAGCAACATGATCAGGACATCATTGCAAAGTTCAGATTGATCCGTAGTGGATACAAATGTTTGTTGAATACCATTTACTATAAGAAATAAACACCGCCAAAAACAAAGTTATTAAAATAAGAATACTGAGGATCGCTTTTTTCAACATGCTGTCACCTACTATAATTTTACTGCAAAGAATATGCTTGATATAAATGTTTTAGACATCAAAATCCCCCCATCTGGTACGATCCAGCTGAGGGGATTTTTTGCTGATTTTACTTGTAAAATTACTTCACCATTTTCTTCCAATTGTGCCCTTTTATGATAGCATAAAAGAAAAGGGGCAATGATCATGGAAGATTTAAAAATGCTGCTTGAGCAGATCAACCAGAACTTGAACACGGTCATCAAAAACCAAGTGCTGATCTACGGAAAGCTGGAACGGCTGGAGGATTTGATCACACCGCTGTCACCCCCCAGCCAGGAATAAGGGCAGCGTAGCGTAATTGTGGCGGATATCCATACCTTCGCAATTTGAATGCTTTTTATTTGAGTTCAAGTCTTGCCGCTCCGACCATCTTTTCAGCCGTACAGATGCTGAAAATTCAGCATCTGTACGACTTTCTTTATTTTTAGACGAATATCTATTTATCTAAAGACAGGTATTCTATTGTAAGTGTATTTCAGTATCAGCATTCCTAATCCTTTTTGAACCGCATGGAAATTACATTGGCTAAAACGGTCGCTATCAGGCTTAAACCAAGTGACATCAAAAAAAGAACGAACGCATTGGGGCGCTTTCTGCTCACAAAATCACCTCCTGCTTCAAAGATATACGAAAAGGCGATCAAATGCAAGGGATCTTCGGTAAAGGCAAATCCCTGGCCATCAGGCTCCAAAGGCCCTTTATGTAATTTGTGCACAAAATCTAATTTACTTCAAAAATTGATTATGCTACAATAAATTTATCGGACATGCAATTTCATGTATTTTGGAAAAAGGCAGGTGATTCTGTGATGGAAGTCATTTTAAAAAATGTGATGGAACAGATGGTTCTTCAAAAACTGGATGAAACCATTGACAAGCTGGGCTGCTGCAAATGTGACAAATGCAGAATGGACATTGCTTCTTATGCCTTAAACCGCCTTCCGCCCAAATACGTAGCTACCTATGAAGGTGAAGTGTACTCAAAGCTCGACACACTTTCTCTTCAGTATGAAACGGACCTGTTAAATGAACTGTATCAGGCGGCGCAGGTTGTCACCCAAAATCCCCGCCACAAAGTTTCATAATCCATTTCAAATCTTTGATCGATATTCCCCCCTTCCGCTTCCGGTTGTTTTCGGTAGCGGAATTTTTTTGCTTATTCGCCTGCTGAAAATACTCCGTTCTATTCAGAATCCATAGTGATCCGTTCAGATTCTCTTTCACAGAATCCGAACTTCTCAATTATAAAAGATCAGCCTTTTTCGCAGGCTTCTTTTTTTGCCGCGATAATTGCCAGATTATCGCCGATCGCGCTGAAAAGCTCCCCCAGAATGTTTACCTCGGTGGCGCTTTTTCCCTGCGAAATGGAAATGGCGATGGCCGCCGCGGCCAGCACGAGATCATCCCCTGGGTTGCACATTCTCATCACCTCGAAATATCATATGCAGAAAAAAGAAAACCGCCCGATAAACGGGCGGCTTGCAAGGAAGGAAAACGAAAAAGGATCTATGATGATGAATCCTGTTTCACAGGCTCTTGTTGTTCGTCTGCTGCCCGGCGGCACGGTATTCCGTCCACTCCGCCGGGCTGTGATGCAGTGTTTTGTTTCATTGGTACTAATATACCCTATCGATGTGTCCAGACTATTGCAATTTAGTTAGAATATCTTAAATTTGAGATGAAGAAAATTTGAACATACCAATGGAAACCACAGAACGGGCATGCCGGATTCCATAAGAGAACAGCCATTGTGCGCCTTTTTCCTATTGCAAAAACTGCTGAAAAACGAAAAGCTCCATGACCCGGAAGAAAAATCCGGAGCATGGAGCTTTTCGTTTGAAGCATCAGGTTTAGTGGATCGCTTTCTTGCGGTACTTTTTCCCCGCTACCTCAACATTGCCGATGGTAATCAGTGCGTCGCTGTCAAACCCGAGAACAATGGATTTCAGCTTCGTTATCTCCAGGCGCGATACCACAACGTAAATCACTGTTGTTTCGAGCTTGGAATAGCCGCCTTGTCCCTCCAGCAGCGTGACGCCTCGTCCCAGCCGGTCGGTCAGCGCGGCGGCAATGTCTGAGTAGCAGTCCGAAACGATCATGACTCCTTTGGAGCTGTCGAAGCCCTCTACTACAATATCGATCACCTTGAACGCAATGAAATAGGTGACAAGAGAATACATTGCGCGATCCCATCCATATAAAAAGCCCGCGGAGCCAAGAATGAACACATTGAAAAACATGACGATTTCGCCGATGGAAAAGCTGATTTTCTTATCGAAGATGATCGCGATCATTTCCGTTCCATCCAGAGAACCGCCGGCCCGGATAATCAGGCCAACACCGGCGCCGTTGATGATGCCGCCGAAAATCGCCGCAAGAAAAACATCGTGTGTCAGCCCAGAAATCGGGTGAAGCAGAGAAACCCCGACGGAAAGACAGATAATCGCAAACAAAGTGGAAAGGACAAAGGTTTTTCCGATCTGCCGATACCCCATGATCAAGAACGGAAGATTCAAGCCAAAAGTAAAAATTCCCAACGGAAAATGCGTAATATAACTGCTCATGATGGAAATGCCCACGATACCGCCGTCGATGATATTATTCGGGATCAAAAAAATCTCGAGTCCGACGGAAGAAAGGGCTGCGCCCAGGATGATCATCGCCGATTTCAGCAGCAGCGTCCGCGCCCGATTATTGTTATGTATCATAGTTGCTCCCCGTTCCACTTAGTTGATAATTTAATTGTAGCATAAAATGGAACAGCTGTTATGAAAAAATTTTTTCATAACATTTATTTATTATTAGGCAAAATGATGTGATTCCCCTCAGAGAACCGTGAGATGTAAACTCTGAGCCAAAACGGCATATGCAGGACGTCAGAAAATACCCACCATTTACCGGACTGGCTTCCGCAAGTGTCTTTAGAAATTGTGTTATGAGTGATAACACAGAAAAGCGAGGCGGTGAGCCTCGCTTTGGGACAGATTATCTTGGCGGACGCGGAGGTCCGGGTTGATACGGCGGTCTGGGCGGTCCGGGCGGATACGGGGGTCTGGGTCGCCGCGGCGGCGGTGGCCCCCATGGTGGTCTGGAGCACTGCCCGCAGGGCGGAAAAAGCCACCAGAAAGGCATCGGCATTTCGAACTCCTCCTTTTTTTCCTATCATATGCAGCTTGTCACACAATGGGAAGAGGATTCGATTTTCGGGTCATATTTTGCTGAACGCCTGGACCGGAGGTGCCCAAAGAAATCACATGTTTCAGAGCCAGAGAAATCACGGCTTCCTTCTTTTAAGAGATCAAGCGATATTCTGAAAAGTCAGAAATCATGTAAAAATACGCCTCAAAAAAACCTTCACAGGTCTTTGAGGCGCATTCAGCTTAGTTAGAAAAGCAAATCCGAGCAGCTCTGCGCTTTACTTGAAATCCCATCTTCGCTTATGGCGCTTATAGAGCACCACCGCGATGTACAGCAGCAAAAATCCGGCGAGAATGGCAATCAGTGTTGCTGTCTGCCCCGGGCCGCCCATCTTCACCTCTGCCCACAGGGTATCGAGCAGCAGGTTGGTATCATCCGGCAGCGTGGCATAGGTTTCGGCCTTCTCCAGAATCTCTTTGGGCGGGTAATAGATCGGGTTATCCTGAATTTCTTCCGGCAACAGGGCCTTGGCGGCGCTTTCCGGTGTGGAATAGCCGATATAGTCTACGTTGGCCGCAGCAATTTCAGGATCGCACAAAAAGTTGATGTACGCTTCCGCTGCCGCTTTATTCTGTGCGCTGGTGGGAATGCACATGGCATCGACAAAGAAGTTCGTTCCCTGCTTGGTCGGAATCGCAAAGCCGATGTCTGGGTTCGAATCCACCAGAGTGGCCGCGTCACCGGCGTAATAGGGCGCGAGCCACGCCTCGCCGCTGGCCATCTTATCGAAAATCTGATCCATCACGTAGGCCTGTACCAGCGGCTTCTGCTTTTTCAGCAGCATGGCCGCTTCCTCCCACTCATTCGGGTCGGTGCTGTTAAAAGAAAAGTCCAGACGCTTTTGGGCAATGCCGAACGCGTCGCGCGGGTTATCGAACATCAGGATTTTTCCCGCGTATTTCTCGTCCCACAGAATATCCCAGCTGTCTACCGCTTCTTTTACATACTTTTTGTTATAAAAGATGCCGACGACGCCCCAGGTATAGGGCACGGAATACTCATTGGTCGGGTCGTAAACAGGCTTTAAAAAGTCCTGATCGATATACTTGCTATTCGGAATATTTTGATAGTCCAGCTTCTGCACCAGATTTTCCTTGATTAGCTTCGAGATCATGTAATCTGACGGAATGATCACATCGTAATTTGCGCCGCCGCTGACCAGCTTTGCATACAGATTCTCGTTGCTCTCAAAAGTGGTGTAGTTCACCTGAATCCCCGTTCTGCGGGTAAATTCCTTGTTGACGTCGATACTGTCGTCGACGCCGTTGGAGATATACTCTCCCCAGTTATATACATTGATGGTCACGCCCGTTTTGGGCGCCGCTTCCCCGCTGACCTGAGCCGAAACAGGGAGCGCTGCAGGCCATAAAAAGAAAAGGGAAAGCGCGAAAGCCGCCAATCTTTTTTTCAAGAGCCTATGCCTCCTCCCTCTCCGCCTCCTGCTGCTTGTCCTTTGAGCGGCGGACATTGACGATCAGCAGCAGCACCAGAATCGTGCCGAACAGCAGCGTACTCAGCGCGTTGATTTCGGGGCTGATCCGTTTTCTGGTCATGGAATAAATATAAATCGGCAGTGTCTGTGTCGTTCCGCTGGTAAAGTAGCTGATGACAAAATCATCGATCGACAGCGTAAACGCCATGATCATGCCGGTGACAACGCCGGGGATGATTTCGGGCAGAACCACCTTCAAAAAGGATTTGACAGGCGGGCAGCCCAAATCCTGCGCCGCTTCATATAGGTGAGGGTCCATCTGCCGAAGCTTCGGCAGCACAGACAAAATCACATACGGCAGAGAGAACGTGACGTGCGCCAGAATCAGCGATACCATGCCGAGCGAAACCCCGCCCATCGCGCGGGCAAAGAATACAAACAGCAGCATCAGCGATACGCCTGTGACGATTTCAGGGTTTACCATCGGGAAATTCGTGATGTTCATCACGGCCTTGCGCGTAAAGCGCTTCATACCGTTGATGCCGATGGCCGCCGCCGTGCCGATCGCCGTTGCCCCCAGTGAGGAAATCAGCGCGATGATCAGCGTGTTCTGCAGCGCCTCCATAATCAGGCGATCCTGAAAGAGCTGTCGGTACCAGCGCAGCGAAAAGCCCGACCACACCGAACGGCTCATAGTGGAGGAGTCGTTAAAGGAAAAGATGATCAGAATAAAAATCGGGGCGTACAGAAACAGGTACACGAGCGCCATATACAGGCGGGATACGGTTTTTGTCATATCAGCATCCCCTCCCCGTCTTCACTGCCGCCCTCGTCAAACTGGTTCATGATGCCCATGCAGATCAGGATCAGCACCATCAGTACCAGAGAAATCGCAGAGCCGAGGTTGGGATTATAGGCACTGCCGAGGAACTGCATGTCGATCAGGTCACCGATCAAAAGGTTCCCGCCGCCGCCCAACATCTTAGAGATAATAAACGTACTGACCGACGGTACGAACACCATCGTCACGCCGGAAATGACCCCCGGCATGCTCATGGGCAGCGTCACCTTAAGGAACACCTTGCGCCGCCCGGCGCCAAGGTCCTGCGCCGCTTCGATCACGCTCTGGTCAATTTTGGTCAGCACCGAGTAAATCGGCAAAATCATATACGGAATATAGTTGTACACCATGCCGAGCACCACCGCGCCCGCCGTGTTGATCAGGTGCAGCCGGCCGAGCCCGATACTGACAAGGAAGGTATTGATGATTCCGCTGTCTTCGAGCAGGGTCATCCACGCGTAGGTACGCAGCAGAAAGTTCATCCACATGGGAAGCATGATCAGCATGATCAGAATGGCCTGCCGATGTGGGCCGGTACGCGAAATCAGGTACGCCAAAGGGTAGCCCATCAAAAGCGAGATCACCGTAGCGATCAGACCGAGCCAGATGGAACGCAGAAACACATTGGAATACTGCCCCACCTCGGTCAGGTTTTTCAGGGTGAAAGCGCCGTGCGGGTCGGTAAACGCAAAATAACCCACGAGGATCATCGGAACGATAATGAAAATTCCCATCCAGACAAGGTAAGGCGCGGACGCCGTTTTCGATTTGATCATTCAGCTCTCAGCCTCCTCTCCCTCTTCCGGGGGCTGAGAATCCTCCTCCATCTCGTCGCTGAAGGTACTGTAATCGCCAAACATGCCGGAATATTCTGATTTTTTCATAATATGGATATCGTCGGGCTGCAGAATCAGGCCGATCTCGTTGCCGACCTCCTGAAACTCCGTGGACTGGATCATCCATTTAAAATCCTGCACATCCACAATAATCTCGTAATGGACGCCCTTAAAGTTAACGGACGTTACCACGCCGGAGATATGGCCCGCCACGGGAGAAACGACCTCAATATCCTCGGGGCGGATGACGACGTCCACCGGCTCCATGGGGCGGAAGCCCTTATCAAGGCAGTCGAACCTGCGGCCGGCAAACTCCACGAGGAAGTCGCGGTGCATCACGCCATCGATGATATTGCTCTCGCCGATAAAGTCTGCGATAAAGGCGTTCTGGGGTTCGTTGTAAATATCCTGCGGCGTGCCGATCTGCTGGATGCGGCCTTTGTCCATGACCACGACGGTGTCGGACATAGAGAGGGCCTCCTCCTGATCATGTGTGACAAACACGAACGTGATGCCCAGCTGCTGCTGGATTTTCTTGAGCTCTGTCTGCATGTCTTTGCGCAGCTTCAAGTCGAGCGCGCCGAGCGGCTCGTCCAGCAAAAGCACCTTGGGCTCGTTGGCCAGCGCCCGCGCGATGGCCACGCGCTGCTGCTGCCCGCCCGAAAGCGAATTGACACTGCGGCGGGCAAAGCCGCCGAGGTTCACCATCTCGAGCATGCGGCCAACCGTTTCGCGGATCTGCGCTTCCGGCTTTTTGTGCACGCGCATGCCGAACGCAACATTTTCAAACACGTTCAGGTGCGGGAACAGGGCGTATTTTTGAAAAATGGTGTTAACCTCCCGTTTATGCGGCGGCAGGTCGTTGATTTTTTTGCCATTAAAAAAAACATCGCCTGTGTCGGGCGTTACAAATCCGCCGATAATACGCAGAGTCGTCGTTTTGCCGCAGCCCGAAGGCCCCAGCAGCGTAACGAACTCACCGTCGCGGATGTTGAGATTGAAGCTTTTCAGCACATTCTCTTTGCCAAACGACACATCAATGTTCTGTAATGAAATAATGGTGTTATTCTCCATTTGTGCATCCCCTTTGCGGTAATAGTCAAAGTTGCGCTAAACCAAAATTCCGGCTCTAACGCAAGCCCAGCCTCGCCGTATTCGTTGCCCCCCCGCAAAGGATTTTTCACAATCACTGCTGACTGCGGCAACAGAGCGAAGCCGATATTTCTTAGATGCAAACGCAACATGTAAAATAATAGAGTGAAAAACGCGATTTGTCAAGATATGATTTGATTTTTTACCGAATTTTGATATTTTATGAATATATCATACAGATCATACGGGTTTTGATTGATTTTTCTTCCATATCCTTTGATTTTCACGCTTTTTGTTTTCCATCAATCTACATAAAAAAAGCGGCAGGGGGAAAGCCCGCCCTGCCGGAATAAATAACGATGTCCAGTATGGTTGCAAAAGATTTGATCGGCGTTTACTGTCACCAGTATAGCACCGATAGATCGCCGGGTCAAATCGATCGCAGCTTTTCAAAAAGATCTGACGAAAATCAGGAAACAGGACTCAAAAGTGTTTGAGCAGCCTGCATCACATCGACAGGCACCGGCTCACTCACGGCTGTTTGCTGCGCGCTTTCGGCCGCCGTTTTTGCGGCCGCCTCGGCCAAAGCCGCGGCCTGCCGTGCCTGAGCCTCAGGCGTCAAAGTGCTCGCGGCAATAATTCCGTCGGCGCCGATGGTGTAGATCTTATCCCCGATGGTGCGGGTCGTTTTGATGGCGTACTCGCCGTTCTCGTAGTAATATTCGTTTCCGTCATATGTAACAAAGCCCGTTGTGGGGTAGCTCAGCTGAGTCAGCTTGAACCATGTTGTCCATTTGTTTCTGGCACGCCCGAAAACGGGTTCCTTTTTCATGTCATAACCAACATCGCGATTATCGACGCCGACATTGTTGCCCACATACACGCCGACATGGCCCGGCTGGTACAGGATCAGACCGTGGGTTCTGGGCAAAGAGGACCAGTCGCTGTAATTGATGGTTCCCTTCGACTTGGCATCCTTCAGCATTCCGCTTCCGGTGCCGGAAACAGACAGCAGGCTGGGATTCGGATTTGTCTTATCGCCCGTCCACCACAAATAGGATTTGATCAGGCCGGAGCAATCCGTATAACGTGCTCCGTTTCTCAGCTGGCCGTAGGAGCCGTAATTATATTTCCACTTTTCGGTATAGGCTTTCAGAACATGCTCGGACAAGCCGACGCCGGTTTTGACTTCTGCCGCCTGTGCGGGTGCGCACAGACCGGTAACGGTTAACAGACAAAAAGCAAACGCAGCGGCTGCCGCCAATAATTTCTGCATTCCTGAAATCCTCCCTGTTTTCAAATCATCCGGGAAAGACATCCCGCATTACAAAATATTACAACTGTAACAAATTGGTTACAGTTTAACATAATCCTTGGAAGATTTCAAGTTAAAATTCTATTATTTTGATTTTTTTTGGAGAGCGATTTGTAGAAAATAACAGGAATAATTTTCCAAAAGCAACAAAAGCCCCCATTCAGCGCGGATTTTCAGGGGTTGTCCCCTTAAAATTATGTCACCTGCAAATTTCATCCATGACGCGGCGTCAATTCATTTTTCCGGAATAAGGAATTTGCTCTGAGGGCTTTTCCTGATATAAAATACCGAATAATGGAGAAGATTCCCTTCGCAATCTCTTCCAGTGGCTTTATGTTTGGTACGCTCTTTCATCGCCCTTTGATTGCATTCCACCGTGTTTACATCATATTGGCGACATCAAAGATACCATTGCCATACCTCTACTTAAAATTGGCGTTTTTGTTGAAAGTCATCAAACTGCTCTGAATTTTATCTGCACGGCATAACCGATGAAACTTTTTCGTGAAAGTCAAAAAACCAATCCCCGGAAAACTCCACCGTTACGGCAGGCTCTTCCGGGGATTGCTTTCATAGTCCCGTGCTGTATGTATTCTCTTTCTGTGTGCACAGAGTCTCCCGCAGCAGAGCCTCTGCCTCATCTGCGGGCATTGGGCGGTAACAATAGAAGCCCTGCACCTCGTCGCACATCCGCTGGCTGAGAAAATCCAGCTGAGGTTCCGTTTCCACTCCCTCGGCAGTCACCTTCATTTTCAGGTTCTTGGCAAGATTGATAATCACCTTTGAGATTGCCCGGTCCTTATTGTTTTTTTCAATGCCGTGAACAAACTGCATATCCATTTTGATCCGGTCAACCGGCAGAAGCTTTAACCGGCTGAGAGAGGAATACTCCGTGCCGAAATCATCGATGGAGATCGACACGCCCAGTGCCTTTAACCGGTGGAGCACCGTAATGATGTGATCTGTATTGCCGTTTGCCACGCTCTCGGTAACCTCCAGCTCCAGACAGTTCGGCGGAAGCTCCATCGTCTGCAAGATTTCCTTGACCAGCGGAATAAACTTCGGGTTCCTGAGCTGCTGCACTGAGACGTTGACCGCCATGCGCAGATTCGTGCAGCCCATCCCCAGCCAGAGCTGATTCTGCCGGCAGGCCTCGCGCATCACCCATTCGCCGATCGCATAAATCAGTCCGGTCTGCTCTGCCAGTGGAATAAATTCCGTCGGGCTGACGATCCCCCGACCCGGCAGATTCCAGCGGGCCAAAGCCTCCATCCCCACAATCCGGCGCGTGGCCACGTCGATCTGCGGCTGATAATGCAGCAGAAGCTGATTTTTTTCCAACGCATGGTAAAGCTGGTTCACAAGCTGCGTTTTGGCCTGTATTTCATCCTTGATTTCCTGAGAGCAAAACACATAACGGCCCTTCCCCTCACTTTTGGCGCGGTACATAGCTGTGTCCGCATTTTTGAGGAGCACCTCCGGGTCATCCCCGTCCTGCGGGTAAACAGCCACACCGGCACTCACCGAAATAAAGAACTCCTGTTCCGCCAATAGGATAGGCTTCTGCACTACCTTCATCAACCGATCCATGATCGCGGTCAGCTCCTCCTGTGAGGCAATCTGGCTGAGCATCAAAATGAACTCATCCCCGCCAAAGCGGGCTACCGTATCCCCATCCCGAATCGAGCTGCTCAGTGCCTTGGCGACCTCAATCAAAAGCCGATCCCCCTGGCCGTGCCCTAACGTATCGTTCACCGATTTGAACGCATCCAGATCCAGGAACACGACGCCGATCATTTTGCGGTCTCTTTTCGCATGGGGAATCCATTCGCTGAGCCTTTCCTTAAACAGGGTGCGGTTCGGCAAACCGGTCAGCTGATCGTGAAACGCCAAGTAATTCAGCTCTTTTTCATCATCCGCCTTAATGACAGCATCGGAAAGGATGAGCCCGACAACCTCGACAAACGCGATGGAATCCAGATTCCACATGGAAAACGGACGGCCCGCATGAAACCCGACGAATCCCATGAGCTCACCCTTGTTCCGGATCGGCACGGCAACAAGGGCGCGGATGCCCTGTGCAAGCAATTGGGCTCGCACCTCTGCGGCCTCCGTAGGCAGGAAGAGAGTATCCTTCAGCACAAGAGCCTCATCGCCTTGGAACCGACGGAACATCTCTGAGCGAATATTTTGTATGGCGTCGCTTAATGTGCCGCGGGGCAGGTCTGCCGCTTCCGACATCCACTCCACCGCATAGCGCACGGTATTTGTCTGCATGTTCATCAGTACCAGGCAGGCCCGGTCACATTCGATAAAGCGCCCGCACTCCTCCAGCGCCGCATACAGCTTTTGATCGATATTCATTTCGCCGGAGGATACGAAGCTGTGTGAAATATCTGACGCGATGGACTGCATGGTAACATGGTTGATGTTTTCCTGAAGCCTGGTCGTATAAATTTTATTGACGTACATTGCAAAAATAGCGGCAAAGGCAATCACTCCCATCCGGTCCAGATAATATTTTCCGGACAGCACAATCACTTCGGGCGGCGTGTAGCCCCACGCAAACAGCTGCGTTAAAAACGCAGTAACGATCACGGTTGAAAGGATAATAAGGCGGTTGAAGAGCAGACAGATGATCATAAGCAAAAAAACAAATGACCAGGCGATAAAGATTCCCTCATCGGCAAACCAAAGCGTGTAAAACGGAATCATCAGCGCAAAGGACAAAGATACCAGCATTTCCTTCGCATTGTCCTCAAGCCGCAAATGTTCAATCGAAGCCAGAAAGATGCCAAGAAGCACCAGCAGCCCGCTCACCACCTGCACGGGGATGGCGTTCTGATGCCCGGTATAAAAAGACCGGTCTGTCAGCAGCAGACACGCACCGACAAACAGCATCAGCCCCAAATAGAGGTAAACGTTCGTGCGGGCCGATTTGGAAAGGATCATCTCGTTCTGGCTGATGGCGACCGGCTGCAGAAAATGGTACCGGTTGATGCAGTAGCCAACCGCAAAAATCATCACCAGCGCAAAAATGGCTGCCACCTGCGGAAAACGGATGTGAAAAAAGACGGGCAGAACGTCTGTGATGTACCCCAGCACAGCGGCAAAGAAAAAGGAAAAAGAGATAATTTTGGCCTGCTTTTTTTCATCGTTCGAAGTGGAGTGCCGCCCCCACCGCAGCAGCAGAACTACAGCCACAGCGGCGTAAAGGACGATATAAATATAATAAAACCAGTCCCATCCGTCCGTCTTTGAGATGTTCACCCAGCCGTGTTCCGTATGAACCAGCGTATCAGGATTCCGGTCAAAAAGCGGCAGAACGGTGTAGGCATAGACCGACACAGCGGCAGGCAGATAAATCAGGAAAAATAACCACCGTTTTTTCAGCAGTCCCTCCCGCCCTGTCAGCAGCAGAACGGCGTGCATCGTCAGGCTGCCGATGATCCCCCAGCCCAGCGGCGCAATGCGGCGGCCGACAGAACAGATTTCTTCCGTCCGGGCCGCGCCGGTGAGTGCAAGGCCAAACGCCCATACCGCAAGCGTCGCGCAGATCGCCAAAAACAACCGGTTCAGGCGCGTTACGCTGCCGTGAACGGCGTAAAGCCCGCAGGCCACCGCGGCGCCGCAGGTTGTTAAAAGCAATACGCTGTACGTTTCTATGATCAAATCATCACTCCTCATTGCCGCTGCGGTCGGTCTGCTCCCTCACGGACGATTCCTTTTCATCCACCTGCCGGATCACTCTGCGGCCAAAATCCGGGCAGCGGCGGAAAACCTTCTCCAGCTCCTCCGGGGGCATTGGCCTGTAATAATAAAAGCCCTGCACCTCGTCGCACATTCTGCGGCTTAAAAAACGAAGCTGCTCCTCGGTTTCCACCCCCTCGGCGATCACCTTCATCTCAAGGCTTTTCCCAAGGCTGATGATGGCCTGCGCGATCGCCCGGTCTTTATCGCTTCGCTCGATCCCCCTGACAAACTGCATGTCCATCTTGATCCGGTCGATCGGCAGCAGCTTTAATCGCTCCAGAGAGGAATATTCCGTTCCAAAATCGTCGATCGAAAGGCAGACCCCCAGCCGCTTGAGCTGATTCATCAAAACGACCATATCGATATTGCCGCTGTTGGCCCCGCTCTCGGTCACCTCCAGTTCCAGATACTTTGGGGGAAGCCCTGTTTTCTCGAGCACCTGTGCTACCTGCTGCACAAATCCTCTGTTTTCCAGCTGATGTACAGAGATATTTACGGCTATGCGTACCGGGGGAAGACCCATGTCCTGCCACGCCTTACACTTGGCGCAGGCGGTTTCGAGCACCCACGCGCCGATGGACTGAATCAGCCCCGTCTGTTCCGCCAAGGGAATAAAAACGGTTGGGCTGACAGACCCTCGGTCCGGCAGCTCCCACCGCAGAAGGGCCTCGATCCCAACAATTTTCCCGGTTTGCAGATCGATCTGCGGTTGATAGTGAACCCTGAGCTGCTTTTTTTCCATCGCGCGGTAAAGCAGGTTACTCAGCCGCGCATTTTCCATCGCTTTGTCCTTATAGGCCTGCAGACACAAGGCGTATTGGTTTTTGCCGTGCCCTTTCGCCTCGTACATGGCAATGTCGGCGTTTTTCATCAGTGTTTCGGCATCTGTTCCATCGTACGGATACAACGACACGCCGATGCTGGCGGTCATATAAAAATCCTGGCCGCGCAGAACGATCGGCCTTTGAATGGCCTCCAAAACCCTGCGGATTGCCTGAACCAGTTCCTCCTCGTCCGCCACCCGGCTCAGCATCAGTACAAATTCATCCCCGCCGATCCGCGCCACCACGTCGCCTGCCCCAATGCTGCCGGCAATCGCCTTTGAAACCTCCCGAAGAAGCAGGTCGCCCGTATCGTGCCCCAGAGTATCGTTGATCGATTTAAAGGCATCCAGATCGATGAAAGCCACTGCGATTTTGATATTTTCTTTCTGAGCACGTTCCATTTCCAGATTCAGCTGGTGCTTGAAGGACAGGCGGTTCGGCAGCCCTGTGAGCGTATCGTGAAACGCAGACCATTCGATCCTTCTGCGATCGTCGAGCTTAATGGCCGCATCGGTGATCGTATCGGCCACAAGGGACAAAAACAGCGGCGGCTCCTTTGCCCAATCCGGATGCACCGAAGACGACGTAAAGCTCATAAAGCCAAACTCTTCCCCGTTCCTGACAATGGAGGTCAGAACAAATCCGCGGATTCCCATCTGCCGCAGCTGGGTCTTCACCATTTCTGCCTCCAGCGGCAGCTGTTCGACGTCCGGAACCACAAGCACCCGGCTATCGGGAATTCGATCGAGAAGCTCCCTGCACAAAAACGGGGCGCCATCCTTGCAGATGGTGGGAATGGAAGCGGCCGTGCCCGCCCGCCACTCACGACAGTACTGGATCACCCTGTTTTGGGGATTCCAAAGGGCCAGATACGCCCATTCACACTGAACGAACGGGCCGCATTTAGAAAGCAGGCTCTCAATCTTCTCATCGAAGCTTTTCTCATCCACCGAAATCATGCTGTACGCAACCTCGGCGATCAGCGTCTGGCGGTACGCGTGGCCGGCATTTTCCCGAAGCCTGTTCCGGTATACCCGGCTGATGTAAAAACTCATGATACCGGCCAGCGCGATCAGGCCCAGCCGAACCATATAGTCCGCGGAATCGAGCCTTACCACCGCAAACGGTGTAACACAGTAGACCAGCAGTTGGGTCTGCCCGGCGGAAAGCAGAATGGTAATGAGCAGAATCCGTTTATTGAACAGCAGGCCGACCATCAGCAGCAGAAAAAAGAACGTCCAGATCGTAATACTGCCGTAAACTGCGAATCGCAGGGTGACAAAAGGAATCAGCAAAGAAAACAGCACCGCAAAAAGGAGCTCTTTGAACAGCTCGTTGAACACAAGCCTGCTGAGAAATAAAATGAAGCCGCCGGTCAGCATCAGCAGCCCGCTGAACAAAAAGGAAGAGGACAGCATGGTCTCTCGATAAAAAAAGTGCTGGCTGAGCAGGTTCATCAAGCTCCCAAAAAGAAAAAAGAAGCCTAAAATCTGATACAGCATGGTGCGGTTCGCGCGGTCCAAAATGGTTTCGTTGGGGTTCCCCGCAGCGGGCTGCATAAAGCCATATCGCCTGACGCAATGGCTCACCGCCAGAACAGGCAGCAGGGAAAAAATCGGCGCAATGCTCGGAGTATGGATCCCCAGCAGGGGCAGAATCACTTCCGTCACCGTGCCGAGCGCAATACAGACCCACAGAGAAACCAGAAGCAGACGCGCCTGATTTCGCACTTCCGCCGACGCCGTTTTAGAGCCCCAGTTTTTCAGCAGCAGCGCAATGATAATGAAGTACACAATATAATAACAGCAAAACGCGGTATACCAGCCGCTTAAGGGAATAGTCGCCCAGCCAAGCGCTGTTTGGACCATATGGTCCCGTCTCGCCCCAAGCAGCGGCCGCAGCGCCAGACCATAAAGGAAAACCGTGCCCGGCAGATAAATCAGTACGGGAATCCACGGCCTTTTTAAAAACGGGGGAGGTTCGGTTAGAAACAGGATATAGTGCAGCAGAAATGCAAATATCGTTATATAACCAACGGGTGCAAGGCGGCTCCCCCAAAAACGGATGGCCGGCAAGGAACCGACGGTCTGAATCGCCAGACCAAGCGACCATAGGAAAACGGAACCCCCCATGGCTGCAAATATTCTGTTGATGACAGGCCGGTAATTGCCCTGAACCGTGTACAGCACACATGCAATCGAAGCTCCGCCGCTCGCCATGAGCAACACTGGTAACAGCAAAAAGAGTTCCACCTTTTTTCCTCCAACAACAGGATGGTCTGTCATTCCATCGATAAAAACAATAAAGAAACTTGTTTTATTATTTAATCGGTTCAATCGCCCAGGAATGAAGAGAGTGAAAGTTAAAAATAAATATTATTTATAAAAACAGGCGCTTATCCGCAAAATTCCGCTTTCGTTTTAGAAAGAAACATCAGAAAAACAGGTGTCAGAAAAAGCCGACACCTGTTTTGTTGTCGTACTGATCTTTCCGGTGCTTCCGGACACGGGCACATCCGGCTATCGCCTACCGCCCGCTGCCGATTTTTATTTGTAGAAACAAATTTTATAGATTCCGCCCTGTCAGACCAGATTCAGATACTGCCGCGGGCAAGCGCTTTGCGCCCGGCCCTGTCGGCCTCGAGAACCGCCTGAATGAACTTCTCTTCCGTAGGGTTGCCGGGGGCATATTCCCACTCCACCACAGAGGAAGCCTTTTTCGTGACCACCGGCAGATCCGCTTCGGTCAGACCGATCTGCTCCATGGTAACAGGAAGCCCAATGCTGCGGTTAAAATCCAGAATCCTGTCCCGCTCTTCTGTCTGATTATCATACGTCAAAAGACAGAGTACGCCGAAGGAAACAATCTCGCCGTGCAGGTGCTTTTCACAGGCGGGAATCAGAGAGCTGCCGTAATACACGCAGTGGGCCAGCGAGCTATTGTAATAGTAATTATCCTTGGGGTCGGGCTGATTCTGGTGCACGGTGCAGTTTGAAACGATCCCTGTTAAAATGATAATATCCAAAGCGACCTGCTCCAGCTCGAACGAAACCCGTTTGTTTTTGCAGTCCTGCAGCGCCCGGCTGCCGAAGGTAAGCAGCGGAGAGGTGCAGGTTTTTGAAATCCCCAGACCCAGCAGCGGCAGATGGTGCATTTTTTTGCCGCGGCAGGCAAACACCACCTCGTACTCCTTAGAAAGCGCATCGCCAATACCTGCCCAGAACATTTCGTACGGGGATTCCGCAATGATTCTGGTATTGATAAACGTATGGCAGGCGGGCTGCTTTTGGTAGTAATACTGCCGGAAGGAACCGTCTGTGTTGTAGATCACGCTCAGGTTCGTGCAGGCCGCACAGTTGGAAGCCAGCGTCGGGAAGGTAAACACGGGCTTATCCAGCAGATCACCGAGGGTTTTTACCGTATCGCAGGCCCGGCCGCCGCCGACCGCAAACAGCATATCCGCCTTTTGAACCAGTTCCTCCCGGCGGAGCTTCTCCACGTTTTCCATGGTGGAATCGCCGCCGTACCATAAAAATCCGAGAAGCTCTACCCTGGAACCCTCGATCCCTTTGATGAGCGCATCCTTCGCTTTTTCCATCGCAGTTTTGCCGCCGATCACGACCGCCTTATTGCCGTAGTTTCTTGTCAGAAACGGAATTTCCTGATAGCAGTCTTCCCCCACACTGTAATTCGGCAAATAAATATTCTGGCTTTTCATTTTTCCTGCTCCTCTTTTCTTTTCGAATCATAATCACTTTAAGGTTTTCTTCTCTGCCGCAGGCGTGGGAAGAAACCGCTATACTTTTACAAGGTCATTTTCAAACGAATCGCCCATCATCCAATCATTTTCGGGCATAAAAAAAGGACCCGCCCGTATTAGGACGAATCGATCGTGGTACCACCTAATTTCACGTGAAAGAATTGCCTTCACGCCTTATCACAACACAGGCATCCTGCGCCGTTTCCCATTTCTACGGCGGGCTTCCGTCAGAACCTACTGAGGGGCCAGCCCCTTTCAGCCTGCAGCTCCAAGAGGATTTTGAGCTCACCGCCGGGGAAACGTTCCCATCATCCGTTTCTCTCTTCGCTCGGTTGAGATGAGTCTACTTGTTCTTTTCACAGCTTTTTTATTAAGTTGTATGAAATTCTGTACAATAAAGATATACCACAGCAGGCAGTTCTTGTCAAGCCGATTGCTAAAAAGCCGGTTGACGAAACACACAGATTGCCAAGGTAAAAGACAGAGTATCTGCATGCGAGAAAAAACGCAAACGGGATCGGCCGGAAACAAAGCTCTCGGCTGATCCCGTTTGACAGCGTTAAGCGAAATCTTTTTTATCGTCAACTCACTTTCAATAACCTGTGCAAGTACAGTGAATTCCTCCCCCGCCTGCGGCGGGGGAGGAATTTGATCACTTTTTAAGGTGGTATTCCGATCAAATCAATAGACCTCATTTGACCGATCCTGATCAAGATACGGGGAAAGCGGACACTCCCACTTCTTATGCTTGGTATGAAGCAGCTTGTGGGAACGCTCCGACAGCGGCTTTTCAAAATAATCGCGATAAGCCCCGAGCACCGCCGGATTTTCATGAGAGAAGCGCAGCGTATTCCCTTTATCTAGCTCGTAGAGCTGTTCGCCGCGAATCTGCGCGAATTCCATGCCGTCTGTAATCGGCTGGCCGCCGCCCCCGGCGCAGCCGCCCGGACAGGCCATCACTTCAACAAAATCATACGCGGTTCTCCCTGTGCGGATCGACTCCATCAGCTTTCTCGCGTTCCCGAGCCCGTTGACCACAGCCACCCGCAGAGTGCGGTCGGCAATGCGGAAATTCGCTTCCTTCCAGCCCTGCATACCGCCAACCTCAAGGAACGCTTCGGGGTCGGGATTTTCTCCCGTCGCCAGGTAATATGCTGAGCGTAGGGCCGCCTGCATCACGCCGCCGGTGGTACCGAAAATCACGGCCGCGCCGGTACCGACGCCGAGCGGCATATCAAACTCCTCTTCCTGAAGCTCAGACACCAGAATATGCTCCGCGCGGATCATGCGGTCGATCTCGCGCGTCGTCAGCACCAGATCAACGTCCTGCCCCGCTCCGGCATCATTGAGCACCTTCTGCGCGCATTCGTCCTTTTTGGCAAGGCACGGCATCACAGAAATGGAATAAATCTGTTTCGGGTCTACGTTCAGCAAATCCGCATAGTAGCTTTTGGCCACGGCGCCAAACATCTGCTGGGGTGATTTGGCGCTGGAAAGGTTGCCAACCATATCGGGATACTGCGATTTGATAAACCGCACCCACCCGGGACAGCACGAGGTAAACATCGGGAACCGGGCAGCTTCGGGGTGGCCCAGCTTTTCCAGCAGCTCGCTGCCTTCTTCCATGATGGTGAGGTCGGCGGCGAAATTCGTATCGAAAATATAACGGAATCCCATTTTGCGCAGCGCCGCAACAAGTCGCTTCACCGTCGCCTGCTCACGCGGCAGACCGAACGGCTCTCCCCACGCCGCGCGCACGGAGGGCGCAATCTGAACCACCGTGATTTTATCCGGGTCCGCCAGCGCGGCAAACGCTTTTTCAGTATCATCGCGCTCGCGCAGCGCGCCTACCGGACAGTGTGTGATGCACTGACCGCAGAGCGCACAGTCGGAATCCTCTATCTTCCGGTTCCAGGTAACGTCTACCGTTGTACGGGAGCCGGTATTTGCCACATCCCAGATATGCATGCCCTGAATCTCATCACAGATCTGAATGCAGCGCATACACTTGATGCACTTGGAAAAATCGCGGATCAGCGGGAAGCGTTTGTTCCACTCTGAAACCGGCAGCTCGCGCTGATACGGCAGGTCGAGAATGCCGAGATCGTTTGCGATCCGCTGCAGGCCGCAGTTGCCGCTGCGCACGCAGGTGGAACAGTAGCAGTCGTGCTGTGAAAGAATCAGCTCGACAATTCCCCGGCGGGCTTCACGGACGCGCGGGCTGTTGGTGTAAACCACCATTCCCTCTTCCACCCGGTTATTGCACGAGGCCACAAGCTTATCCTTTCCGGCCAGCTCGACCACGCACACCCGGCAGGCCCCGATTTCGTTGATGCCCTTCAGGTAGCAGAGCGTGGGAATATGGATTCCAACGGAGGCCGCCGCATCCAGAATCGTGGAGCCTTCCTCCACCTCATACGCCTTGTGATTGATCGTAACCGTTACCATCTGTAAGCCCTCCCCCCTTTGAACACGCCATAGCCGAAGTGATCACAGCGCAGGCACCGCGAGGATTCCTGTGCGGCTTCCTGATCGGTCATGCCGCTTTCCATCAGATCAAAGTCGTTCTTTCGCTCATCCGATTCCCGCTCCGTCAGGTTTACCCTGCCGCAGGGGGTTCTGTCGTCCATATTGGCGGGGGGAATGACCACATCCGTCGTGATCTCGTGATGATATCCCAAGAAGTTATCGATATTGGCGGCAGCCACTTTACCGGCGGCCACGGCCTTGATCACCGTTGCGGGCCCGCTGACGCAGTCGCCGCCGGCAAACAGATTCGGAATATTGTCTACCCGGGCGCAGCTTTGCGCGATGATGCTTCCCCTGCTGACCGGCACGCCATATTCCGCAAACGGCCCATACTCCACGCTCTGGCCGATGGCCGATACGATCAGATCACAGGGAATCCGGCGTTCTTCCATATCCGCGTCCACCGGTTTCGGGCGCCCGGCGGAATCCATGTTGCCGATGATCTGGGGGCGGACCCACAGCGCGGCGACGTCGCCGTCTTCGGTGGCTTCAATCCGGGAGGGCGCCTGCAGACACAAAATCCGGCAACCCTCATTTGCGGCACCCTGCACCTCTTCCGGCAGAGCGGTCATGTCCTCCTCACGGCGGCGATAAACGATCGCGACCTTCTCCGCGCCAAGACGCACGGCAGAGCGGGCCGCATCCATCGCAACGTTTCCTCCGCCGATCACCACCACGGTTTTCCCGGCAAAGCCGGATTTCACATTGTTGCCGATTGCGCGCAGCATATCCACCGCGGAGAGGACACCGCGGCTGTTTTCGCCCGGAATGCCGATCTTTCTGTCTGAATGCGCGCCGATCGCGATGTAAACCGCATCATATGTTCCCGTCAGGTCGGAAATTTCGATATCCTTGCCGACGTTGACTCCGGTTTTCACCTGAACCCCGGTAGAGAGAATCGCCTCAATATCGTCCCAGAGCCGCTCACGCGGCAGGCGATAGCTCGGGATGCCATACCGCAGCATTCCGCCCAGATGCGGCTGCTTTTCGTAAACGGTGACGCTGTGACCCATCAGGGACAGATAATAAGCGGTGCTCAGTCCGCCCGGCCCAGCCCCAATGACCGCCACCTGTTTGCCGGTTGCAGGCGCGCAAACCGGCGCGGAAACCTTGCCCGCGTGGTCGACGGCATAGCGTTTGATCCCGCGGATATTGATGGAAGCGTCGATCATGTTCCTTCTGCAGCGCGCCTCGCAGGGGTGCTCGCAGACAAACGCGCAGGCCGTCGGGAACGGATTGTCCTTTCGGATGAGCTGAACCGCGTCGGCATACCTGCCCGCGTGCACCAGGGCAATATACCCCGGGATGTCCACCCCGGCAGGACACAGCGCAACGCAGGGAACCGGCTGATTCAGGCTGCACGTACATCGGCCCGTCACAACGTGCTCCACGTAATCCTCGCGGAAGCCCCGGACCCCTTTGAGCACCATGTCGGCCGCCTCGTAGCCGATCGCACAGTCTGCCGACTGCACAATAATGGAGGCCGTCCGCTCAATCAAATCTATGGTTTCCATTGTAGCCTTCTGATCCAGCACATCCTCCAGCAGGTGTTCCAGCTGTGCAAGTCCAATGCGGCACGGCACGCATTTTCCGCACGTCTGCGCCCTGCAGATTTTTAGAAAGGATGCCGCCAGATCGACGGGACACAGGTTTGGAGGGCTGGCAATGATCCGGCGTTCCAGATCGCGGTAAAGCTTTTCGACAGTGGTTTGTGCTCTATTCGGTGTAATAATTTCAAGTCTGCTCATGTTTCTGACCACTCCCAATTCAGAAAATACGAAACTGCAACAATTATAATATAATTTCAGGGGAGTGTAAATGATTTTTCGGTAAATATTTATCAAACAAATTTGGCAATTATTCAAATTTTGTTAAAATTGCTGCAAACCTATCTCCTCAACTTGCTTTCGGGAGTATTCCCGGCGTTATACAGAAGAGCAATCCAAGGCGATTACCCACATAGACCAAGTACATTAAAAAATACAGACGAAACCCGGCGGACGAGCCATTGGCTCATCTGCCGGGTTTCCCACACGATCAATCCACGCTGATCAAACCACACAAAACAAATCTATCAAAAAGTGCTCTTTCCCGCTCGGGAGAACAGGTAAGGCACCCGCGCGGCAGGGTTTAAACCGCTTGAGAGACTGCCGCCTCTTTGGCTCTTCTTTCCTCCACACTCTTGTTGATGGTCGGAATCAACAGCATGCCGATCAGCATCATCGGCATCATGGTAAACATGGCGGGTACCATGCCCATCCCCAGCGTTTCGCCAAAGTAAGCGATGATCTTGGGCGACACCATATGCAGGCCGAGGTTCATGACACTGGTAAAGATCGAGAACATAAAGCCTTCGATCGATTCGGAGCAAAGCCGCATCAGGACAGCGTAGGTAATAACAGAAACGGCTCCTCTGGCGAATCCCATCGCAGCTTGGGCAAAAATAACCATAAAGGTGTTGTCCCAGTTCCCATTCACCAGCAGCCAGGGACACATCAAAACCCAGATAGCAACAAACAGAATGGCAAGATTCCTGTTGGTGAGGCCGCCGATTTTCTCTACAAGCTGCCCTACGACAAAAGCACCGGCCGCAACCGCGATGTATTGCGTCATCGTGGCCATTCCAAAAACCGCCGAATTGGTATTCTTCATCACCACAGGGCCGATCATGATCGCCATTCCCATAGCGCCCATAAAAAAGACCGCAAACAGCAAGCCCAGCCATGCGCCCCTGTTTCCAAACCCTATTTTGATAGCCGTTTTGATGGGGATCAGCTTTTCTTTCTCCTTGGTTTCGGGGAGTTCTTTGAACAGGAGAGTGGAAAACGCCTGACCCGCCGCGGCAACACCCAGGAAAATAGCGACGACACGCCAGCCGACGATACTCGGCAACGCACTGGCAAGCGCAACGCCTATCGCCATTCCCACATATCTGCCGCCGTTGGCAAAACCCTGCATTTTGCTGGTATGCTCATCCGGCGTAATGTCTACGGTCAAAGCGTCCGCCGTACCGTCAACAATCACAAAACAGGTACTGCAGAGGATGAGGGCGCCAAGCCAGATTGCAGAATATGTAGTGATGGTAGAGAGAACGATAAAGGCGGGGATGAACAGGACGCCGCCCATGATTAAATACGGTTTTCTTCTGCCGAATTTCCCCACAGGCACTCTGTCGGACAAAAGGCCGGTGAACATCTTCAAATAGGTAGGGATTCCAGAGAGCGCGATAACAGTGGAAATCGCCGCATAATCCAGCTTGAACACATTCGTAGTGTAATGAACGACATAGACCTGAAGACCCGCAACATAAATACCCTGTAAAACATAGAAAAGCAGTTCAACATAAAAATAATAGTTCTTGAAATTGCGCTGTTTTTTCTGATCCAACGTCAATTCAGCGCCTCGATCAACAGTTTCCACAACTTCCATGGCTGACCCTCCTTTTATTTTGGAAAACGAACGTGGCTTTCAACCTTTCTGTAAAAAAACTCAAGCTCTAAAAATATGGTGCCGGCTACGCGCTCACCGCAAAACCCGCTGCCAGAAAGAAACTTGGTTCAGGACTGCTCCGGCGGCGGAAAAGCTTACAGCTCGCTGATGGCGCGGGGTTTCACATCGGCGGGGATGGGCGAGATATATTTCTTCCCTTTCATCCGGCGGACAAATTCCTCCTGAGCGGCTTTGAGCAGACTGTCGTCCTCAATGAGGTCGATGGCGGCTCCGGCCAGCACCTGGGCGGCATAGATAAGTCCCTTGTGAGCAGCCTCGCTGCGGCCGATCGCCACCGTCTGCCACGTGTGCGCCGGCGATTTCAAAGTCCTGCACGTGGCGGAGATTTGCGCCGTGGGCACATTCCAGCTGACGTCGCCCACATCGCTGGAACTGGGAAGCACCTTGATTTCCCGCTGGGCATTAAAAGGAAGCACCTGTGTAAAAAGTGCCTGCCCGGCCATTTCTTCCTCAAAGGCCTCCGCCTCCGCTTCCGTCACACCAACGCTGGATAGATTGGGCATGTTGGCCAGTGTGGCGTCCAGCGCCTTGCCAAGAGCCAGATCTTCGTCGCTGTAAACGATGGGCGGCGCCGAGAGAAGGTTTTGGTAAAGCACCGAGTTCAGAGCCTTATTGGGAATCATGTTGGCGCAGGACTTGATGAATTCGATTTCCACCTCGGTCTCCGTAGCCATAGCCATTCCTCTGGCGATTTGATTGACGCGCTGATAAATCTCTTCCACCTGTTCCAGTTTCGGCGCACGGATCAGATAGAGTGCCTCGGCCCTGGGCTGCACGATATTGGGGGAGAATCCGCCGGCATTTGTAATGGCGTAGTGGATGCGGGTTTCCTGCGGAACGTGCTCACGCAGGAACTGCACGCCCACATTCATCAGCTCCAACGCATCCAGCGCGCTGCGGCCATTCTGCGGCGCGGCCGCGGCATGGGACGCGCGCCCCTTGAATTTGTAAAGAATCTGGTAATTGGCAAGAAAATTGACGTTCGCAACACCGTTGAAATTGCCAGGATGCCAGGTAAGCGCGGCATCCAAACCGTCAAAGACGCCGCCGCGAGCCATAAAGGCTTTTCCGGAGCCACCCTCTTCTCCCGGGCAGCCGAAATACTTGACGGTACCCTGCTTCCCGTTTTTCTCCAGATATTCCTTCAAGGCGACGGCGGCCCCTAAAGAGCCCGCGCCGAGCAGATTGTGACCGCAGCCGTGACCGTTGCCCCCTTCGCAAACGGGCTTCTGTTCGGCGGCGCCGGCCTCCTGGCTCATTCCCGAAAGAGCGTCGAACTCACCGAGGAAGCCGATCACCGGGTGACCCGACCCCCAAGTGCCAATGAACGCGGTGGGAATCTCTGCCACACCTTTTTCAACACGGAAACCGAAGCGTTCCAGCGCTTCGCAGATGCAGTCCATCGACTGGAATTCCTGGAAAGCGGTCTCGGCGTAGTCCCAGACATGGTCGCTCACATCGTTGAACACCGCCCGGTTTTCCTCAAGGAATTCATACACTTGCTTTTTTTCCACAAAATAACCTCCTTTTTCAGGTTGCATTGTCTTTACACGCAAAATGCGCAAAAAGAGAAGGGAAAATCCCCTTTTTCCTGTATCAGGTTTACCATAGAAACGCCGGACTTTGCAGCTCTGAAAACGCATATCTGGGGATTTGATTTTACTTATAGGTGCTTTTATGATATAATGCATTAAAGTCAGATTCGGCAAATTACGGGGGTGGTTATATGACGTTCAACCAGTTGCGTTATGTGGTGGAAGCGGCTAAAATCGGTTCGATTTCAAAAGCGGCCCGGCTCCTGTTCCTGACCCAATCCAATCTGAGCAGTACCATCCTCTCCCTTGAAAAAGAGCTGGGGATCAAACTGTTTCTTCGAACCCAGGATGGCATTCGGCTGACCGATCAGGGGGAAATGTTTATGGTGCATGCCCGAAGCATTCTGAGCAGCTACGATGAATTGATGCAGCTGAACGTCCCCAAGGAGAAAGAGTGCTTTCATATCGGGGTGCTTTCCTCTTCTTCCTTTTGCACCAATGCCTTTGCCAAGCTTTGCAGCCGCTATTACGATCAAAAAGACCTGCACATGACCATGCAGAACTGTGACCTTGACCACTCCGTCGATTTGCTCCGCACCGGTCAGATCGATCTTGAGGTGATGATGGCAAACTTCTCGATCAAATATCATCTTCACGAGCTTCGCGACCAAAAAAAGATTCAACTGGATGTTTTAGGCGCCCTGCCCGTCAATGTCCTTCTGCGCAGAGGGCATCCCTTATTGGAGCATTGCGATCCGGATAATCCGGGAAAGGATTTTGATTTTCAGGCATTGGCGAACTATCCCTGTGTGGATTATGTGAAAAAACAAGACGGCACGAATCTTCTGACCATAGTCATGCAGGAAACCCGCACATTTCTTCCAAACAGCGCGATCAATATGATTCTGGTTACCGACCGCGATCAAAAAGACGGCATTCTTCTCAGCACGGATGCATTTGCGCTGGGCATATCGCGGGCCCCATCCCAGCGAAATCAGGATACCGTTATCATCCCTCTCCCCGGCTGCGTCGTTGAACTCTGCCTTTGCACTTCGCCGCTGTACCCTGCAAGCAGATTTATTCCCGAGTTTCGCTCGCTGTTGATCGACGAGCTGATGCTCAGCCCGGAATTTCAGCCCGCCTGCTGATGAAAAAAGAAGAGCTCCGATCGAAACAATTTCGATCGGAGCTCTTCTTTTTTTATCATTTCATACACAGGTGCACGGTTCCGTTTTTGCCGCTGTCACCGGATGAAATTGGTCATCGCACGATCTTCCTCCTCCGGGAAAGGTACATGCTCTTTGCCAGCTTCAATGACCTTAAGCAGCCATGCCATACATCGGGCATTTTTGCGGATGGTCTGGATGCCCTCTTCATCCCGGAGCACCTCTCCCGGCTCCATCCCGTATCCCACCGTCCAGTACTGGGACGGCGGTGTGACCGTCTCCGCCAGATTCAGATAGTTATTCAGCTGATGTACCACATCTACCCCGCCGGCACGCCGCACAACCGCCACAGAGGTCGCCACTTTATATTTGAAATATTCCGAGCTTGTGAAAAACACCCTGTCCAGAAAGGACTTCATGGTTCCCGCAATTCCGGCGTAATAGGTGGGAGAGGCCAGAATAAAGCCATCTGCCTCACGCATCTTTGCGGCGGTTTCATTTACGATGTCGTTCTGATAAACACACCGGTTCTGTTCGGAAGTGGAACAGTAGCCGCAGGCAATACAGCCATGAATGTTCAGGCGCCCGACCCAGATCACTTCAACCTCTATCCCCTGCCGCTCCAGCTCTTTTTTCATGATTTGCAGGGCGTGACCTGTATTTCCGTCCTGATTGGGACTGCCGTTGATCGCTATGACTTTCATCATCTCTCGCTCCTTTCTTTCTTCTGTGAACAGTATAGCACTGATAGTGCGCTCTAAGTCAATAGGGGGCACACAAAATACTGCACCCCTCCGGCCCAGAGGAAAACGGAAGCGATATCGTATGATCCATCTGCCACGATTCGGAGTGATCCCGGCAATTGACAGCATCATAAAAACTGCTGTAAAAACGAACCCGGCCGCATCCACCTTACGGTGCCGCGGCCGGGAGCTTTGTTTAGAAAAAGCGTTCTTCCATTCCATCCAAACGGCTTGTATCGGCCGCCGGCGGTTTTTCCAGAATGAACTTGGAAACCTCCTGCTGCAGGGCCTGGGCCTGCGCCGCCAGCTCTTCGCTGGAAGCGGAGCTTTCTTCCGCCGTGGCCGCGTTGTTCTGAACCACGGAAGATACCTGCGACAGCCCCAGCGTGATCTGCTCGATCGCGCCGGCCTGCTCCACAGAGCCGCGCTCGACCTGCTCAATGGAAACGCTGATCATTTTCGCCTGCTCGCCCGCCTGGGAAAGCACGCGCGAGGTATTCGCCGCGATCTCGCCGCCCTCTTTGACGGTGCCCCCGGCATTCTGAAGCAGAACGGCCGTCTGCTTGGCAGCCTCCGCCGATTTGGCCGCCAGGTTGCGCACCTCATCCGCCACCACGGCAAAGCCCTTGCCTGCCGTACCGGCCCGCGCGGCCTCGATCGCCGCGTTCAGGGCGAGGATATTCGTCTGGAGCGCGATATCTTCGATCACCTTGGTAATGCTTGAAATCTGCTCGGACGACTCGCGGATCTCATCCATCGCGCGGGTCAGCTTCTGCATCTCTTCATTGCTCTGCAGGATCCCCGCGGCGGCCTGCGCCACATATTCCGTGGCCTGCCGCACATTCTGCACGTTGGCCTCCGCCTGCTGATCGACGGTCGCGATCGAGGCCGTCAGCTCCTGCACGGTGGCCGCCTGCTCGGAGGCGCCCGCGGCCAGGGCCTGCGCCGCCGCAGACACCTGCTCGGCCCCGGTATTGACCTGCTGCGACGCGACATCAATGAGCGAAAGCGTTTGATTCAGCGAGCTGGAAATCTGAACCAGCGCGGTCTGGATCGGCGCGAAGTCACCCACATATTCCAAATCCATTTGCACGCGCATATCCCGCTGCGCCATCTGATGGAGCTTTTCCGAAATATCCTGAATATAGCTTTGCAGAGACGAAACGGTCGACCGCAGAGCGTCCGCCAGAATCCCCAGCTCATTCTTCGCGCGGTATTCCAGCGCAATGTTCAGGTTCCCCTGCGCGAGCTGCGTCGCGACCTGTGCCATTTCGTCCAGCGGACGCGAAATGGTGCGCCTGACGAACAGCAGCAGAAGCGTGATCGCCAGCAATACCAGCAGAAGCTCCAGCACAACGGAAATCACCGTGGCGTTACGCATTGCCGCATTGGATTCCTCCAGAGAAAGGCCGGCAAAATAAATACCGATCGCCTGATTGTTGGAATCCACAATCGGCTGATAGGCGGTCGCGTGGGGAACGCCCAGAATATCGGCCGAGCCGAAATACTGCGACTTTTCGTCGAGTACGGTTTTGGCGATTTTCTGATCCAGCTTTGTGCCGACGGCGCGCTGGCCGTTGCTGATGATCGTGGTATTGACACGCTCGTCCCCCACAAAAATAGTGAACTCGCTGCCGGTCATGCTTTTCATTTTGTCTACAAACTCGGTGTTCACCAAAGAGTACCCGGTTGAGATCGCGCCGATGATCTTACCCGAAGAATCCTTGACGGGCGAGCCGGTGCGAATGGCGAGCTTGATATCGGCGCCGGTTTCGGTAACCGTCGCGGTTTCTCCCTTAAGCGCCTTTGCAACGTTGGCCTGGCCCGTTACCGAATCGCCCGTTTTATCGTCGAGGGTGCACGCGATCACGCCCCCCCTGGCCGTTGACAACCGTTACAAAGTCCACATCTGTGGCCATTTGTTTCATGGACTGACTCACCGCCGTTTTTACAGCGGCGGCATCGCCAAGCTGCATCGCATGGATCACCTCTGCATTGGCGGCAAGGTGTTCGGCGGCCGCGGCGGACTGTGTTTCGTAGTCCTTTATCATGGAATTCATGGTGGTAAGCGCCATCTGGCTTCTTTCGGTATCGATCTGATTGATGACGTTTCGATTGCTGGCCGACATGTAGAGCACCGACACACTGCCCACGATAAGAATGGCACAGGTCGCAAACAAAGCCAGCTGGAACCCGATTTTGCGAAACATCGGCAGCTTACCGGGGGTACCGGGGCTTTGCGGCATGTGTCTTGACGTTTTCATTGATTTGATCATACAAATCTTCCCTTTCAAAGGTGTTTTTTATGAGATATACAGGCAGACAGTTTCACCGCCGGGTGCGCAATAAAGCGTTCAAAAATACTTTTCTGGCAAAGCTGAAATTTCTTCTTCGACAAAAATCGACATTCCAAATATTAACAGCTTTATTATACAGGGAGGGCATTTCCAGTGTCAATCAGAAGCAGAACGCAAAAAGGGCCAAACTTAAACAGCTAAAATAAAAGAATAATAGTCATTATTATCAAAATGTTTTTCTTTCCACCCTTTTGGTAAAAATTGCCTTGCAAACGGGGTGAAAATACATCACCTTGATGCGTTTATGAGGGGTGCAAGGCGGTGTGAAACGCCCTGCCGCGGGGCACTCAACTAAGATAGAAAAGGAGATCAAAAAAGCCCCCATCGCCGCCGGATTTCTTCGGCAGAGATGGGGGCTCCCCTGTATTGTGTTAACGCGGCAGACCTGCCGCCTGCTCGAGTTCTGCTCTTTGTTTCTGCCAATAGGCCGCGTCCTCTTGCGTGATTTCCCGGATCACCCGGCAGGGATTCCCGACGGCGATCACACCGGCGGGGATCGATTTTGTGACTACGGACCCAGACCCGATAATACTGCCGCTGCCGATCTCGACGCCGCCGTTGATCACCGCGTGCCCGCCGATCCACACATCGTCCCCGATGGTGACGGGGCTGCCGTATTCCAGCATGTCTGCCCTCACCTCTGCATCGATGGGGTGCGAGGGTGTATAGATGCCGACCTGCGGCCCGAGCAAAACGTGATCGCCGATCGTCACGGGGCAAACGTCTAAGATCACGCAGTCAAAGTTGGCGTAAAAGTGGTTCCCGATGGTGATTTGACTGCCGTAATCACAGCGAAAGTTTGGCTCGATGTAAATATGTTCCCCAATCGACCCAAGCATTTCTTTCAGAAGCTGCGTGCGGTACTCGAATTCATCCTCCCCGGTGTTGTTGTATGTCCGCAGCAATCTTCTGACCCTGCGCATGTCTTCCCACAGCTCTTCATCGCCGCGGTACGTCATTCCCCGGATCATTCGCTCTTTCATGCTCAGCATTTCGCTTGTGCTCCTTTCCCAATTTGAATTTCACGACAGGTGAATGTTTTCCACAAGAGTCAGCGGGCTTTCCCCCGCTCTTTGGTGAATCAGGAGTTCCATCAATGAGGAAAGCAGACTGCTTTTGGTGATCAGCTCAAAGCCTGGGCCGTCTTCCCGCCGGGTAATCCGCAGGGCCTGCAGAACCGCTATTTTGTGATGCCGCTCCGGCTGCAGTCTTACCGCATATTCTACACCATCCACCGTCATGCTGACAACATAGCTTGCGCTGAGCGGTTCGGCCTGCGCATTTTTCAGTAAGGAGTTGCGGAGGGTTTCATATTGATTTTCTTTTAGCTGCCGAATGATCATAAACATGCTCCTTTTTATGATGTTTTCCCACAGTGCTTGAAAGGAAGTGCGGCGCATGCTATACTATTTACACTGCATTTGCCTTATGGCATCTGTCGGTTGTGTGGGAAGTGGCGTGTTTCTTAGTTGGAGAGGCGCCGCTTCCCTTCATTTTTTGAGGTCGTCATGTATCTTTTCAATTCCTTTGCGCACAACATCTGACCGTGTTATTTTCAACTCTTTCGCACATTCTTCAAGTTTTGCCATTGATGTATTATCAAGGCGGACACGGAACATTGTATGCTTGGAATCGGGCGATACCGGACGTCCGATTTTCTTTTGCGACATACGCACCTCCTTCCTGTAGCTACAACAATCACATTCCTGTAGCAACGAAAAGTCAAGTGAAATTACGCCGCTTCCTTTCATTTTTTGAGGCTTTTATACACAAGTTCAATCCCTTTTCGCACGACATCCGACTTGCTGATTTTCAGCGATTCGGCGGATTCCTCCAGTTCTTGTACACTCTTATCATCCAGCCGAACCCGGAACATCGTATCTTTTGGATTGTCCGTTGGCCGCCCCATCTTTTTGGGTTCGCTGATAGGCCCACCTCCTTTTGTGGCGACAATGCCATTACAAGTTATGCAACCAAAAAAGTCAAATAAAATTGCATCGCTTCCTTTCATGATGTTCCCGACAGTGCTTGAAAGGAGCTGCGGCGCATGTTATACTATTTACGCTGCATTTGCCTTACGGCATCTGTCGGTTTTGGGGAAGTGGCGATTTTACTTTGATGAGTGAGCGCCGCTTCCTTTCATTTTTTGAGGTCATCCTTTAACTTCTTAATCCCACGCCGAGCAGCTTCCGCTTTTGTCACCCGTTCTTGTTCGCAATAGGCTTCTAACGCTTCACTGCTTTCGTTATCTAAACGGATAAAGAGCGTTTTGTCTTTCGGATTATCAGTGGGACGCCCCATTTTCGGGTTCGCCAAATGTTCACCTCCTTTTGATATACAAAAGTATAACACTTTTGTATATCAAAAGTCAAATAAAATTGTATCGCTTCCTTTCATGATGTTCCCGACAGCGCTTGAAAGGAGCTGCGGCGCATGCTATACTATTTACGCTGCATTTGCCTTATGGCATCTGTCGGTTTTGGGGAAGTGGCGATTTGCTTTGGAGAGTGAGCGCCGCTTCCTTTCATTTTTTCTGGAGCTGGTCATACAAAGTATCAATACCTTTTCGCAAAACCTCTGAACGGGTCATCTTCAGTTCTTTCATACAAAATTCCACTTTATCCAAAGTTTCATTATCAACCCTGACTTTCAGGTCATGCTCCAAAGGCTTCTCTGGATGAGGCCCCGGCTTCTTACGTTCCCCCAAATGACCACCTCCTAACTTGGAACGCAAGATAATTATACATCTTGTGTTCCAAGTTGTCAATAATATCCAGACATAAAATCAGAGGATGCCCTGATGCAGGGTATCCTCTTGCTTTGTGCCTGATGTAATCGGTGCGAAATAGAAAAATAAGCGAAGCCTAAGACTTCGCTTACTGAACAAATACGCATAGAAACACCTGATACGGTTCTTTTCTGCTGACGCTCATTGCGCTGAAATGGAGATCGAATGATCTGCGCGCGCCGCGCCGGTTACCTTCTGGATCGAGAAAATCTGCGGGGTCACGACAAGCATCATAGAGGTCGCGTCCGCAAAAACAAGAATGCCGTACTCGTTGATCGTAATATCGCCGGAAGCGCTTGTGGTGGGGCCGGTCGTAAACGATATGCTGTCGCCCACCGCAACATAATCATGAATGTTCTTGATCTGATCCGTATCGCAGTTCTGCGGGAACGGATCGGGAGGAGTCAAATAGGTAATGGAGCTGTCGTAAACGCTGTCCGGGAAATAGAGAACCGTTATTTTATCGATACTGAAAGCGACCGGCTCATCCCCCAGCAGCAGCATGGGAATGCTCCCGGCGTCAGGCGATCGATACAGGGAATTGATCGGCCCGGTGATCGTCGCAAGCCTGTTGGAAAACAGGCTGACCGATGCGCCCGGGTAGAGCGTTACGATCTGTTCCAGAACATGCGCGAACTGATCCAGCGCGAAGCAGCGGCTGCTGTCCGCCGCGCCGCCGCCGCTGTCGACGGCAGAAATCCGCAGATTGGCTTTCGATGAGATCATACCGGAGAAAAAGAGAGTCGCACTCGACATATTCACCAGCGAAAAAGTAACCGGGGCGTCGTCGATATCCAGAACGGCGATCCCGCCCATATTGCCTGTTTTATTGGGCGAGTTGCTGTCAAATACCTGGCCTTTGTCCGAGATCAGCTGAACAGTAGTACCCGGCGAGCCGGAGGTGGACTGGATCGACACCCACCAGTCGACGATATACAGGCCGTTTTCAGGAATCGTGACAACGCCTGTCACCGGATCATAACCGAGATTCCCGGCCGAGCTGATCACTTGATCAAAGATAAAATTGCCGCTGTCTAAAATGCTTGCGACACTGTTTTTTTGGAGCTGCAATACTGTACTGGCCATCACTATCACCTTTTTATTTAGTTTTGATCGCCCTCCTCTACCATATGGTATGTGCTGTGATTCAAAAAGTTAAGAACGGCACGCAAAGACAAGGAACACGGCGCCAACCGGCGGATTCGGCCGATCAATCGCGCGCAGCGTATTTTCCGTTGAGGAAATGAAAGTCGCAGCACGCAGCGCCTTCCCCCAGGGTTCCGCTGCGCTCAAACCGGATTTTCGGCAGCAGCCCCGAGAAAGCCGTGGTATCGTTCTCGCAGTAAACCGTGCAGAGCTCAGGGCAGCCATGCTGCCGACAGGAGTCCCAGTACAGACATCGGTGCAGATTAAAGTGGATTTCTTTTCCGCTGTTGCTCACCCATTCCGTTTCCCAGCCCTCTGCCGGGAAATTCTTGCTCATGTGCGATTTTACGCCCATGCGGTACAGAAGAAACGCAAACGGGATGCGCGCCATCTGGGCGCTGCTCTCTTTCTTGATCAGCGCGGCTTTCTGCGTTTCGCGCCGGACGGCGGCCAGCGCGTCGCTCTGGGGGATGCCCTCCGCCAGCAGCGCTTTGTAGTAGGCCATTGCCGGGAACAGCTTGCCGCGCAGGTGCTCCGCGATCGCGGGATTCCCTTTATCATCCGCCCGCGCCACCAGCTCGTGATACAGCTCCTCCGCCCTGCCATAAATGCGGGTTCCCATGGGATCGGCGAATTCCTGTTTGCAATCTTCCCGCAAAAACGGAAGATTCGTTGACTCAAACGCTTTCATCATTCGAGGTCTCCTCTATCTTCTCAAATATTTCGCCGGCGTGCTTTTGCAGGACATCCGCTTTGGTCACAGCGATGCCCCACTTTTCGTCACCCAGAACGATCAGGGTATCGCCGGCCTGAATCCCGAACACCTCGCGCGCGTCCTTCGGAATAATGATCTGCCCGCGTTCCCCCACCTTTACGGTACCAAAAATATAGTGGCCTTTTGGGATTTCCATTCCTATCACCTCGTCATATAATACATACTAATATGAATAGTATGACGGATAAAAGAAAATGTCAAGGCTTCCATCAAAAAAGCCCCGCATCGTTACCGAATGCTTCCGGTAACGATGCGGGACTGCTTTTTTATCTTCGCCGAAGAATTCTGCTTTCCTGCGAAGGATGGGATTCCGGAATATCGATTGTGCCTTAACCGGCTTCCTGATCAATCGGGATTTCGAGAAACGGAACAGCAAGCTGCTTTTTGTAATCACCTCAAAGTCTGAACTACTCTCTTCGCTCAACTCGCAGAGCCTGCAAAACCGCTATTTTATTATGCCGCTCCGGCTGCAGCCTGACCGCCTATTCTGCACCATTGACTGTCCTAAACAAAGCGGCCTGCACTCAATGGCTCGGCCTGAGCATTTTTCATTATTCCAGCAGCGACAGAAAGTCAGGTAAAAATGATGTGATCCTATTTCCGGATATAAATAATAATGATTCTAATTATATTTTTATTTGTATTTGTATTCAAAGAAGTCTCATGATATAATCAACACAATCATCAGATACGGCTCTGCCGTACCGAAGCGTTCATTGCGTCACCTGCCGATCAGCCTGGTGATAAAATGGACACAATAGGCCATCAACAGAATTTCTTGATTCAGATAAGGAGGTTATAAGATGAAGGGTTTTGGTGTTTTAAAAATTAACGAAGTCGGCTGGATCGAAAAAGAAAGGCCGGTTTGCGGTCCTTTGGACGCAATTGTCCGGCCAACAACACTGGCGCCCTGCACGTCAGATGTACACACTTCTCATGGCGGCGCAGGAGCCGAGGGCAAGGACAACATGATTCTCGGCCATGAGGCGGTAGGCGAAATTGTCGAGGTCGGTGAACTGGTAACGCGTTTCAAGCCGGGCGACAAGGTCGTTGTTGCGACAACAACACCGGACTGGATGCAGCCGGGAACACAGGGCAGATATCATCAGCACGACACAGGCCCTTTGCATAGCTTCAAATACACAACGACAAAGGATGGCTCGTTTGCAGAGTTTTTCCATGTGAATCATGCCGACGCCAACATGGCATTTTTACCGGAAGGTGTGACGGAAGACCAGGCGGTCATGGTAGTGGATATGATGTCCACAGGCTTCCACAGCGTCGAAAACGCAAGAGTGACCTTTGGAGATACCGTTGTCGTCATTGGAATCGGCCCGGTTGGGCTGATGGCAATTGCCGGGGCGAAGCTTGCCGGGGCAGGAAGAATCCTTGCGGTAGGAACGCGGCCCAATTGTATTGAAATCGCAAAAAAATATGGAGCTACCGATATCATCAGCTACAAAAAAGGCGATATTGTGGAGCAAATTGTGACGCTGACAAACGGCGATGTGGATTCTGTCATCATTGCCGGCGGAAACAAAGACAGCCTTGCCCAGGCAATCGCCATGGTAAAAGCAGGCGGAACCGTATCGAATGTCAATTACTACGATGTCACCGACGTTTTGGCGTTCCCGGCCTATTTGTGGGGGCTTGGCATGAAGAATGTAGACATCCGCGGCGGATTCTGCCCCGGCGGTGCGCTTCGTATTGAAAAACTGCTCAAGATGATTCAGTACGGCAGAGTCGATACCTCCTTATTGATCACTCATACCTTTGAAGGCTTTGAGAAGATTGAGGATGCATTCAAGCTGATGGCCGAGAAACCCAGTGATTTGATCAAGCCGGTGATTCATATTAAATGGTAATCCCCAGTTTAGAGCTGTAATACAAAAAGAAGAAGCGAATCAATGATAAATTGATTCGCTTCTTCTTTTCCATTTGTCGCAAAACGGACACGTGAAATCACATCGTCATTGTTGATAGCACTTTTTACTGATTTGGACGTGCTTAATAAGTTTCTGTATGAATTTTTGCCTGATCCACTTCGTCTAATTGATGTGCAGGCATTGTCCCACTCGGATATCCCACTGCAATAATAGAAAGCACTGCCATATGCTCCGGAATCCCAAGGAGTTTACGCACATACTCTTCACTGCTCATTCCCTGATTGGATTCTCTTAACCGAATCTGCACCCAGCAGGAGCCAAGCCCTAATTTCTCTGCTTCCAGCTGCATAATGACAGCGGCGATCGAGGCGTCTTCTATCCAGGTATCGGTTTTCTGTGTATTGCCCAATACCACAATCGCCAGGGGTGTCTTCGGTAAAAACGGCTGATTCGGCTGCCGGCAGTCGCCAAGCTTTTGAAGCGTCTCTTTCTTTTCGACCACTACAAACTCCCATGGGCGGGTATTCTTCCCGGTGGGCCCCAGCTGTGCTGCCTGAAGAAGCTTTTCTTTTTTCTCCGCTTCCACAGCCTTGTCTTCAAATTTTCGGCAGCTTCTTCTTGTAAGCAACAGATCCAACATAAATTTTTCCTCACTTTCTTACACCTGTAATACAATTATAGTACAAAATTAGTATAGTACAATAGAGCAGAAAAAACTGATATAGTAATAAAAACACACTATTTAGAGTTGAGAGATATAAAACAAGGAAAACGGTACAGGTGTCGTACAAGTGTCGTGTGAACGTAAATTCAGATCTAAAACCGCAAAAAGAAAACCCGCGCAATCACCGGAATCATCCGGTAACTACGTGGGTTTTCCTCTTTGGTGCGGCTAATGGGACTTGAACCCATACGAGATAACTCACACGCCCCTCAAACGTGCCTGTCTGCCAGTTCCAGCACAGCCGCATTTCTGCAAAATGATAGTACCGAGCAGGCGCGGAGCCGACTCGACGAACAGTATTATATCATTCCGGAGAAAGACTTGTCAACTAAAATTCGCTTTATTTCAAAAGTTTTTCGACAAGAACGCCGTATTCCTCGTAAGTCATCATGCTGTTGAGCACTTTCAGCAACGCGTTTGTCGCAAGATGCTCCGGCAGACTCAAGTGCTCGAGCAGCAGTCTGCGGTTCTGCGCGCTGTTTTCCCCGCCGGTCAGGCCGTCGCGGAACAGATCGGCTTTTTCGATCTTTCGCACCGCCGCGGGAGCTTCCCACTGAGAAACAGATTCCTCTTCACAAAGAACGCCCGCGCGATCGAGCGCCTCTAAAATCTGCTGCTTCGAGACCCCTTCCACCCCCAGCTTGCCCTCTTTAGAGCCTTTTACCTTGCGGCGTTCTTTGCCCAGAACATCCGGAATATAGGCATGCTTGATGTACTTTTCGGGGATCGCGCTCATCAGGTGGTGGCGGATGAGAAAGCCCGCGGAATCGCTGTCGGTCAGAATCAACAGGCCGCGCGTTTCCGCCATGCGGCGGATCAGCGCCATCTGCCGCTCATCTTTAAAAATGCGAAAGCCGCGCGTTTCGATAATCAGGCCGTCGATGATCGAAGAAAGCTTGATTTTATCATACTTTCCCTCCACGATCACAGCTTCTTTGATTTTGATCAAGTTATTCGCTCCTTCTCGGCAATCAGCAGCAGCCGGGCAATCAGCTTTTCCATTAAAATACGGTCCCCGGTACGCGAGCTTTTCAGCCCGATGTCGGTTTCCAGCAGTACTTCAAGGCTCTCTCTCAGTTTTTCCAAAGAAAGGCCTTTCATGTCACGCTCCGCATTTTTCAGGCGGAATTCCTTTCCCTTATACGGAAAATAATTTGCAAGCTCCGCGGAGCTGTGGCCGCCCTGCACGCATGCGCGCACGCGGTATAAATCCACATAGGCCGACGACAGCACCGCCAGTACCGCCACCGGCTCTTCCCGCTGCTGGTACAGCAGATCGAGCAGAGAATACGCCTTATCGTACTGCGCAGACACCAGCGCTTTCGAGAGCAGGAACACTGTCGTCTCCAAGTTTTTCACCGCAACGCGGTCGATCGCCGCGCGGGTGATCGCACCCTTGCCTATGTAGGCGCAGAGCTTGTCCAGCTCGTGGAACAGCGTTTGCAGCTCTTTGCCGCACTGAGAGATCAAAAAAGCCGCGTCCTGCCGCGAAAGCTCGCAGCCGCGTTTTTCCGCGTAGGCGCACAGCAAGCGCTCGAGCTCGGCCCCATCGCGCGGGCGCACCTCGACCACCGTGCCCTGCTTTTTGACCGCAGTGAGCCATTTTTTCCACGCAGCGGATTTTTTCATATCCATCTCAAGCGTCAGCTGAAACACGAGCAGCACCGTGGTTTCGGGTAAGTTTTCCACCAGCTCGTACAGCTTACTTAGCTCGCGCGCGGGCAGCTTTTCCACATCCAGATCGGTAATGACAACGTACTTTTTTTCCGCCATCATCGGCAGAGCTTCCGCCGCGTCGGCTACCTTGTCGGCCAAAAGGCCGTCGCCAGAAAAGCGCTGCACGTTAAAATCCGCAAAGGGCTGTTCTGAAGCTTTCTTCAGCAGCCGTTTCAGATAGGCTGCAATCAGATATTTTTCTTCCCCATATAGAAAGTACAGGCCGTCCAGCTCCAGACGATCGGCGACTTTTTTCCACTGGGCTTCCGTAAGTTCCGGCATCAGACGTTCCTCCTCAATACAATCTTTCCTCCCGGTCGGGTATCGATCAGCACATGGCCGGCATCCCCGGTAGACGCCGACACAAGTCCAACGTCGCCGAGCCGAATAACACTAGCCTGCGCGGTTTCCTCCGACATCGACATCACCGTGACAAACGGCGACAGCATTTCCATCCGGCGCGGCAGATCGTCGGCAATCACAAAATCGGTCTGCCGCCACTCCGCAGGCAAGGCATCGGCGCGGCACTCTGCGGACGCGAGCAGAAACGTGATGCCATTGACCGAAATGCCCGTATAGCCCTGCAGGCCATCGGCATATTGCTCTATCTGAGCCATGTCCCACAGCTCGGTCTGTGCTCTGGTATCATAATAATAGACCTGCTCCGCGTTTTCCAGCTGTTTTTGCAGGAACTCGTTGTCCTGCCCGTTTTTCCACAACAGCACCTGTTTCGGTTGAAAAGACGAAATCAGCTCCGACGCAAGCAGGGCTTCTTCCTTGGAATCCCCCACCATTTGCAGATAATCGAGCTGCCGCACGCCCTGTCCGCGCAGGTAATTCCGCGCGGTAGACGATGTAAATCCGCCGCAGCCGATCACCGCGCCGTGCCCCTGGTGGGTGAGCACGACGCAGAGCCCGTCGCCCTCCTGAAGCACTGCGACCCGCGTGACCGACCGCATGGAAAGCTGGTAGGAAAACACGCCGCACAGCAGCAGAATCACGCTGAGCAGCGCCGCCGACCGCTTTGCTGCACCGGACGGAGGCCGGACGATCAGGATTGCCGCAAGAAGCAGAGAACCCGCAAGCCACAAATGTACAAAACCGTAAGACGCCGAAATGCTCGCATAAGGAATTTGCGCCAGCAGGCGCGCGCAGCCGATCATGTAATTCGAAAGCACTCCCGTGCCAAACGCGAAGGGCATCGCCAGAAACGGCAGGCCCACCACATAGATTCCTGCGCCCAGCGCCGAACACACCATCAGCAGTGTGGACGGCAGAATCTGCAGCACATTCGACACCGGCGAAATCAGCGACACCGTGCCGAACGACAAAATCAGAATGGGCAGCGTAAACACTGTGGCCGTGACGGTGGTGCACACGGCGGAATTGACGCCGTCGAGCAGAGCACGCCCGACGGGAACTGTTTCATACAAGGCGCGCAGGCGGGTACTGAGAGGCCCGGCACATAAAATCATGCCGAGCGTGGCGGAAAAGGACAGAAGCAGCCCCAGATCCGCCGCGGCATAAGGGTTTGCCGTACAGATCAGCAGCGCGGCAATTCCCAGTGAATTCAGGGAATCCGCCTGGCGGCGCACCACGATGCCGAACAGGTAAATCAGGCTCATAATGCCGCTGCGCAGCACTGAGGGTACAATGCCCGTCACCGCCATAAAGCCGAATACCCCGGCCATCGCGGCCGCGGCACCGGCCCTGCGCGGGAGCCGCAGAAGCCCGAGCAGCAGAAGAAAAAACTGCGCCATGGTCGTCATATGCAGACCCGAAACCGAGAGGATATGCGTCACGCCTGTCGTCTGAAAATCCGACTTCACCTGCTCGTCGATGCCGGAGGTATCGCCCAGCAGCACCCCGGCGGAAAGCCCGGCCTGCCGCGCGGGCAGCAGGCGGTACAGCGCGCCGGTCATACTGCGCCGCAGCGAAAGCGCCGCAAAGTACGGCGGCCTGTGCTGTGCGGGAGTGATTTTGACCGGCTCATACTCGTACAGGTATGCAAACAGCGTGATGCCCTTTGAGGCGTAGTAGGATGGAGAATCGAACCCCTCCCCACCCCTGGGCGTATAAAAATGCGCTTTGCCCTCAATGGTGTCGTAGGGCTCTACGTTCAATGCGTTCTGGGTGGAAAGGCGGATTTTTTCCACATACGGCGCACCGTCTGCGAAAATGCTCTGCACCCGGATGACATAATAATACCGTCCATAGGCGCTGACGGGCAGCTCGCAGACCGTACCCGTCAGTACAGCGTCGCGCCCGTTCATCTGCTGAGCGGGCAGCACCACTGCCTGAGCATACGCGTAAAACAAGCCGAACGCCGCCGCTGCCGAGAGCAGCGCCATCTGAACGGTATGAAGGGATCGGGTTTTCCGCACACATGCCAGCACACAGAAGACCAGCGTGCACGTGCAGCCCATTAGAAGGGCGCCCGCCGCACCCAAATACACCGCCGCCGTTTGGGCCAGCAGGTAGCTAAAGCCGATGAGTGCGAAGGGACGCATGAAAACCCCTCCCGATACGCTTTTTGGATTACTTCAAGAACAGGGGAAGCGGCTCGAGGAAGATAATATCGTCGCGCTTTGCGGCGTCGCCCTCGGCCAGAACACAGGCGCGGCCTACCACGTTGCCGCCGAATTCATGAACCAGCTTCTCGATCGCGGCCAAAGATTCGCCGGTGCTGATCACGTCGTCGACGATCAGAATGCGCTTTCCGGCAAGGTCTTTATAATCGTCCTCCGAAAGATACAAGTCCTGCACGTGATCTGTCGTGATGGATTTCACCTCGACGTGGATGCAGTTGCGCATATACGCCTTTACGCTTTTGCGCGCCACCACATAGCGGCGGCAGCCTCTGCGCGCCATTTCGTAGCACAGGGGGATTCCCTTTGTCTCTGCCGTGATGACCACATCGTGCTCGGGGCAGCGGGCCAGCAGCTCTTCTGCCGCACGCTCGGTGATCTCGACATCGCCGAACATCACGAAACCCGCGATGTCGAGATGCTCGTCGATCGGGCAAATGGGGAGCTGTCTCTCGCACCCGGCGATTGTCATTTGATATGTTTCTGCCATAATTCTAGATACAGACCTTTCTTCTGATAAATTCAAAGGGATGCGAATCAGCCCGGAGGCCACGCCATAAACCGGCCGCCCAGCAGATGAAAATGCAGATGCTGCACGGTCTGGCCGCCGTCGTTGCCGCAGTTGTTGACCAGGCGGAAGCCGCCGTCAAGCCCGAGCTGCTTTGCAAGCTGCGGCGCCTTTTCAAAAACATAGGCGATGATCCCGCTGTTCTCCTTCGTGATTTCCCACGTGGAGGAAATATGCTGCTTCGGGATAATGAGAACATGCACCGGGGCCTGAGGGTCCAGGTCGTGGAACACGAGGATCTTATCGTCCTCATACACTTTTTTGCTGGGAATTTCGCCATTTGCGATTTTGCAGAATACACAATCCACCAAAAATTCCTCCTAACATTGAAACATATGCGATCTTATTTTGAAATAGATGTTGATTTTTCCCGTCTTTGGAAAGAGTGAAATACACAGGCCGCCCGAAAATTGCAGACAGCAGGCACCGCAAAGGAAGGAGCCTCCTTATCGTATCATACTGAACTTTGCAGCATATTGTTACCCTGCGAGCACACAGCAGCGTGGAAAACAACATTGGAAACCCATTCTGCGGCTGTGCCATTTCTCAACGGTTCGACTTATTTGAGCATCGCGGCGATGATTTCATTCGCCGCGGAGAGCGCTTCTTCAAGCTTTGAGGGGTCCTTCGCGCCAGCCATCGCCAAGTCGGGCTTGCCGCCGCCGTTGCCGCCTGCCAGCTTTGCCACCTGGCCAACGAGCTTGCCTGCGTGTACGCCGAGCTTCTGCGCTTCGGTTCCCGCCGTCGCGGCGATGGTCGCCTTGCCGTCGGTCACGCCTGCCAGAATCGCGACAACATCCGCCTGCTGGCTCTTGATCTGGTCGCACATGGCGCGAAGCGCATCCGCACCCGTGCCGGGCAGAACCGCGGTCATCACGCGAACGCCGCCCACCGGCTGAGCGCTTGCCAGCATGCCGCTGATGCGAACGGACGCGAGCTTTCCGGTCAGGCTTTCGATCTCGCGGTCTTTTTCCTTGAGCTCAACCGCGACCTGCTTTGCACGCTGCACCAGATCGGATACATTGTTCACCTTGAGCGCCGCGGCAGTCTCCTGCATCAGCTCTGTTTGACGGGAGAGCAGCGCCAGAACGCCGGTTCCGGTAACACCCTCAATCCGGCGGACGCCCGCCGCAACGGAGCTTTCGGAAACAATGCGGAACAGCCCAAGCTTCGCGGTATTGTCGATATGCGTGCCGCCGCACAGCTCACGGGAGAACTCCCCGGCGCTGACCATGCGGACAACATCGCCGTACTTTTCGCCGAACAGCGCCATTGCGCCGAGCTTCTTTGCTTCCTCGATCGGCATTTCGCGGCACTCCACAGAAATCCCCTCAAGGATCGCCTGGTTGACCAGCGCTTCGGTCTGCTGCAGCTCCTCCGGCGTCATCGCGGAGAAATGCGTAAAGTCAAAGCGCACATGCTCGTCATTGACGAGCTGACCGGCCTGCTCCACGTGAGCACCCAGCACACGGCGCAGCGCCGCCTGCAGCAGGTGGGCCGCCGTATGATTGCGCATGATCGCCGCACGGCGCTCGCCATCCACCTTCGCGGTGACGGTATCGCCCTCCGAAATGCGTCCGGCGGTGATTTTGCCGCGGTGCAGAAAAATGCCGCTGTGGTTCTTTGTGGTGTCGGTCACCGCAAATTCGGTGTCCTCCGCGGTGATCACGCCGGTGTCGCCCACCTGTCCGCCGCTTTCGGCATAGAACGGGCTTTGACTCAGCACCAGAGTGACCTCGTCGCCCACCTCGGCAGAATCCACGCGCTCGCCGTCTTTGATCACGGCCAGCACCTCGGCCTCGCTCAGCAGTGTTTCGTACCCTACAAATGCGGTGGCGGGAAGCTCTTCCGTGCCGTTCGCACCGCCTGCCCAGGCGTCTGCACCCGCGTTCTTGCGGGCCGCGCGGGCGCGCTGCTTCTGCTCGGTCATCAGGCGGCGGAAGGTTTCCTCATCGACGGTCATGCCCTGCTCCGCGACGATTTCCTTCGTCAAATCGAGCGGGAAGCCGTAGGTATCGTTCAGGCGGAATGCGTCCTCGCCGGAGAACACCTTTCCTTCCATCCCCTGCATCAGGTGATTCAAAAGCTGCAGGCCCTGATCAATCGTACGGGCAAAGCTCTCTTCTTCCACGTGAATCAGCTTCACGATCATGTCGCGCTTTTCCGCCAGCTCGGGGTATGCATTTTTGTTTTCGGCAATCACGGTCTCCGCTACTTCAAACAGGAACGGGCGGTTGATGCCGATCAGTTTGCCGTGACGCGCCGCACGGCGCAGCAGGCGGCGCAGCACATAGCCACGGCCCTCGTTGGAGGGCATCACGCCGTCGCCGATCATGAAGGTGGTACTGCGGATGTGATCGGTGATCACGCGCAGGGAAATATCGTTCTTGGAATCGTCGCCGTAATGAATGTCTGCGATACGGCTGACATGTTTCATAATATTCTGCACGGTATCTACCAGGAACAGGTTGTCCACGCCCTGCATGATACAGGCCAGGCGCTCAAGACCCATGCCGGTATCGATATTCGGGTGATCCAGAGGGGTGTAGGTACCCTTTCCGTCGCTGTCGAACTGAGTGAACACCAGGTTCCAGAACTCCACATAGCGGTCGCAGTCGCAGCCGGGGCCGCAGGTGGGCGAACCGCAGCCGTACTGCTCGCCACGGTCAAAATGCAGCTCGGAGCAGGGGCCGCAGGGGCCGGAGCCGTGCTCCCAGAAGTTATCCTCTTTGCCAAGGCGCACGATGCGGTCGGGAGAAACGCCGACCTCTTTCGTCCAGATCTCGAACGCTTCGTCGTCGTCCTGATAAATCGTGACCCATACGCGGTCCTCGGGCAGGGCCATCACCTTGGTACAGAACTCCCACGCCCAGGCCGTGGCCTCGTGCTTAAAGTAATCGCCGAACGAGAAATTGCCGAGCATCTCAAAATAGGTGCCGTGGCGCGCGGTAATGCCGACGCGCTCGATATCGGGCGTGCGGATGCACTTCTGGCAGGTGGTCACGCGTTTTCTGGGGGGCGTCACCTCACCCGTAAAATACTTTTTCATGGGCGCCATGCCGGAGTTGATCAGCAAAAGGCTGTTGTCTCCGCTCGGCACCAAAGAAAAGCTCTTCAGCCGCAAATGTCCTTTCGATTCAAAAAAAGACAGATACTTTTCGCGAATCTCGTTCAATCCTGTCCACTGCATGATTCTTAACTCTCCTGTCTGATCGTAATTCCACTTGAAACAGCCATTGACTTTTTCCCTCTGCCCACGGCGGCGGAAGAAGTCCCTGTTTTTCCATAAAGAAAGTCACCTTTCAAGTGAATTGACTGCAATTAAAATGGGTGCGCGGCAAACCATGGAAGCACAAAAAAACAGACCTCCACCGCCCGAAATGGGACGGAGAAAGCCCGTGGTACCACCCAAATTGCGCAAACCGCGCCACTCAAGCCCCTTAACGCGGGAAACGTCCGGATTCTTCACCCGGCGGCTGCGGGAGGGGCCTGCTGCCCGCTGCTCGCAAGGGTCTTTCAGCCAAACCGGCACTGTGCCGGCGGAACCCTCTCTCTGCTGCGAAACACGAAAACAGCTTCTTTCCCATATACGCCTTTTTTCTATCAAAATCGTTTTTATTATACTCCCGAATTCCAGCCGTTGTCAATTGGTTTTTGAGATCAGAGCGTTCGCAATTTCCTGAAAAACCGGGGCTCCGTCGCTGGCTCCCTGTGCGTTCTCGGAAAGCACCACAATGCTGTAGCGCGGGCTCTCGAGCGGGAAGAACCCCGTATACCAGCCCTGCACGATCTCTTTGCTGCCTTCAAACTGCCCTGTCTGGGCTGTTCCCGTTTTCACCCCGGCCCCGCCAAGCACCGGCTTGCCCTTTTTCGCCGTGCCGTCCTCTACCGCCACGCCCATAAACTGCCGCAGCTGCGCCGCCGTGTCCTGCGACATCACCCGCACGGATTCCGCCTGTTTCGCCGCCTCTACATACTGCAGATTTTCATCCACCAGCCCCTGCACAAGGCTGGGCGGCGTGTATAGTCCGCCAGAGGCCACCGCGTTCATCAGCCCGGCAATCTGCACCGGCGTCGCGGTCAGAACGCCCTGCCCAAACGAAAAATTCGCCAGCGCGCGCGGCACCAGGAGCTCGTCTTTCTCCGGCAGGCTCCCCGCCGCAGAGACATAGCCCGGCGCTAAGGTCAGGCTCTGGCCAAAGCCGAGCGACTTTGCCATGCTGAGAAAGGTCTCGTTCGGCACCTGCTGCATCAGCTTTACAAAGTAGGTATTGCACGACTGCGCGATCGCGCCCTGCATATCCAGCGTGCCGTGCGCCTTGCCGTTATAGCAGTGGTACACGCCCCCGCCTACTTCAATTCCCCCGGTACAGGTAAAGGTAGTGCTCGGCGAAACGCCGCTCTCGAGCGCCGCGGCTGCGGAAACCACCTTAAACACGGAACCGACGCTGTAAGCGGAAATCGCGCGGTTCAAAAGCGGGGAATCCGGATTATCCAGCGCCGACTGCAGATCGTTCGGCGAAAAATCCGGCAGGCTGACCATCGCGCGGATTTTCCCGCTCGGCACCTCTGTAACGACGACAGCGCCCTTTTTCAGGTATTTTTTTGCCGACTGCTCCGCCAGCGCCTGAATTTCGGCATCCAGCGTCAACACGACACCCTTTTTATTTTTGTTTGAGGTATCGGTCACCTCTTTATTCTCTCCCGGCAGAATCCGGTTGACCGCATCCACCCGGTAGCTGACTGCGACTTCTCCCGGATCGCTGGACAAAAATTCCTGATACGCCTTTTCAATTCCCGCTACGCCCATGCCGCTCCCATCCAGATAGCCAATCACATTGGCGGCGATCTGTTCGCTCGTGCCATAGCGGCGGTTCGTTTCAAAGGTGTCGATCCCATCTGCCGAAACGGCTTTTGGCAGCCCCAGCAGAAACGGCTTTCCTTTTGTCAAAAGCGTATAAACTTCTTCCATCCGCGCGCGGGGAAGAACCTCCGCCAGTGCGGAGGCTGACTCCGGCGTAGGGTTGATCACAGCCGTATATCCCTTTTCAGTTCCTGTAAGCGGATTGAGTTTTGTATCGTAAATGGTGCCTCGGCCTGATGCTACCGTCAAACGGTAGCTGCTTTGGCGGTCGGCGGTTTCGGCAAGCTGACTGCCCGTAGCAATGTGATACAGGTTCATCAGAAGCAGAAACATGCAGACCATAAAAATGGAAAAAAACGCTGCAACGCGCTTGCTCATCCCGAATCCCTCCCGTTTCTTAGCATATCCAGAAACAGGAAGCTTTAATCAGCGCAAAGCGGTACGAAAAACACCATATCCCGCTTAAAATCCCATTTTTCGAGCTTGTACGTTTCAGTTACTGCAAACCTACCGGGGAACCAGATCCCTCTGTTTTCCGGGATAGAAAAAACATCCAGAATTGCAGAAAAAGAAAAATAAAATTTATTTTTGTTATTTGGGCTTTCTATGCGATTCACCGCTTTACATCGTCAATTGATTGATATATATTCATAGTAAAAGAAACTGAATGGCAGTTTCAGAACCTCGCATAAAGCGTGGAAACCCCACCCTGCGTGCAGATCAGAATTTCGGACCAAAGCGGAACAAACGCCGCCGGTTTTCGAAATGCTGATGCAGATCCAGCCAACGCCTTCAGGATTCGAAGGAGGAAAACAAGATGGGATTTCAAATCAATGAAGATCATTATCGGCTCATTTTCGAAAACAGTCAGGACGCGATTCTGATCACAAGCCCAAGGGGAAAAATCTACCGGGCCAATCCGGCGGCCTGCCGCCTGTTTTTGAGAACAGAGGAAGAGCTGTGCCGCGCGGGACGAGCCGGGATCGTTGACCTGGGCGACCCCAAGCTGGCGCTTGCGATACAGGAGCGCGAAAGACTGGGAAAAACCCGAAAGGAGCTGACCTTTATCAAAGGCGACGGCAGCAAATTCGTTGCCGACTACACCTCCGCACTTTTTCAGGACAAGGATGGTGTGCGGCTCGCCGTGCTTTCCATCCGCGACATGACAACCTACAAGCAGGCTGAGGCCAACCTGCGCAGAAGCCAGGAGGAAAACGAGTTCCTGGCGATGCACGATTTTCTGACCGGGGCACTCAACCGCAGAAGCTTTGTGGAGCTGCTGAGCGCTGAAATGAACAGGGCCCGGTGGGAAAACCTGCCGCTGACCCTTGTGATTGCGGATATCGACTATTTTAAAAACATCAACGACACCTATGGCCACATCGGCGGCGATGTGGTACTCAAGCGGTTCACGGAGTGCCTTTCATCAAATCTGCGCCCGCACGATTTTCTGGGGCGGTTCGGCGGGGATGAGTTTGTCATCTGCCTGCCGAATACAGACCTTGAGGATGCTCTGGCGCATTTGGAGCATCTTCGCCGGCAGGTGGAATATCTGGAGGTTTACCACAACTCTCAGCGGATCGAGCTGACCGCAAGCTTTGGGGCGGCGGTGTATCACAGAGAATTCGGGGTGGATACGGACGCCTACCTTGCCAGGGCGGATGACTTTCTGTACCGGGCAAAGCTGGTTCGAAACTGCGTGCGCAGCGAAATTTCAGAGAAGATTGGGTGATCCGGCTTTAAAAATCACAGTGCAATATACAATTCCAGTCAATAAAAAGAGGCAGGACGGATTGCCGTCCTGCCTCTTTTTATTATTCATAATGCTTGATCAAAGCCTGCGTGCCCAAATCGCCGTATCCGGCATCTTCCAGCTCTTTCGAATTGGAAAGAGTCTGCCGCAGAACAGCAAGGTCAAGGCCCACGGCATCAGCTTCTTCCAAAGCAAGCTTCATATCCTTGACAAAATGCTTTAAAAAGAACCCGGGAGCATAATCGCCGTCCATCATTTTAGGGGCGAGGGAGCTAAGCTGCCTGCTTGCGGCAGACCCGGTGGAAACAGAATCAAACACCGTCTGCAAATCAAGCCCCTGTGCCTTCGCATAGGCCAGCGCTTCGCAGATACCAGAAAGCGTACCCGCAATGATAATTTGATTCGCCAGCTTGGCGTGCTGGCCGCATCCGGCCTTCCCGTGGTAGCGGATGTTTTCGCCCATCGCCTGAAACAGCGGCAAGCACGCTTCATAATCTTTCTGTTCGCCGCCAACCATAATAGAAAGGGTTCCGCTGCGGGCGCCGCGGTCACCGCCGGTGACCGGAGCGTCTATTATATGATACCCCCTTGCGGTACCCGCCTCACTCAGTCTTTTTGCCAAAGCAGGGCTGGTAGTCGTCATATCGATCAGATATGCGCCGACGCCGGCGCTGCTTAAAATATTGTTTTCCGCAAAGTAGACTTCCTCAACATCCCTGGGAAACCCCACCATGGTGATAACCGCCTCGCATCCCTCGACGCAGTCCCGTATGGTTTCGTGAAAGATGGCCCCCTCATGAATAACATCCTCCACTTTGGCTTTTGTACGGGCATAAATATGCAGTTCAAAGCCCGCCTTCATCAAATTGCGGACCATGGATTTGCCCATAATGCCCACACCAATCCATCCGATTTTCTTCATTGTCAGCCTTCTTTCCGATCACATTCAATGATTAAGATAACGATATCATCAATCAGCAAACCAGCTTATAAGCGTCTGCTCTACATTCTCGTGACCACCCTGCAGATGATTCCATGCTCTCTCAGCCGCCAAAAGCTTTGCTTTTGTCTGCGGCGTGAGGTTATTATAGCATAAATCAAGAGGAAATAGAGAAATGTTTTATTTTGGAAATTTCATCAACCGACGTCTCCGAAAAGAAAAGGCCCGGTTCATGAGAAAAAGCCGCCCCACACGGGACGGCTTTTCGTTCGTTTCAGAAAAAATTACTGAGCGATCTCAACATTGGCAGCCTTCAGCTTGCCATTGCGAGCGTCGGTTTCCACTTCAAAAGTGACCTTCTGACCTTCACTCAGTGATTTATATCCCTGACCGGCGATAGCGGAAAAATGAACGAACACGTCATCTCCACCATTGTCGTTGGCGATAAAACCATAACCCTTTTCTGCGTTGAACCATTTGACTGTACCTTTCTCCATAAGAAAAGCACCTCCTTAGAAAAATGTTGTATCCAAAACTGTAAAAAAGAAAAAGCCTACATCTTGCATAAATCATTAACGGACAATGACTTACATCAAGATGTGAGCTCATTTTCGTACATCATTTAGAATGCAAGATTAGTATAACATGAAGTGACTGCTTTGTCAAACAGTTTTCCACGTCCGCTTTTCTTTATACGCGGCTTTCGGGTTGGATTCTGCCCCGAAAAAATTCTTCAGACTGCTCTAAAACCCTTCTTCTTCTCATACCATGTAACAGCAAGAAGCCACCAAATGCAGGAAGGGGATCACCATGCCAGACGACGTTCTTCAGGCGGCGCTTTTTCCTTATCAGGTGAACCTGCCGTATCCGCAGGTAGAAGTACAGAGTCCGAACCGCCGGTATGCCACGCTGATTTCCGACGGCTATGCCGGGCGGGGATCTGAAATGACTGCCGTGAACCAGTACCTGGTACATCGCTATTATTTGGAAAAATATCCGCAAATATACCTCGCTTACCAAAAAATAGCGCAAGTGGAGCAAATTCACCTGCAGCTTTTGGGAAAGCTGATTTTTGATCTGGGAGGCCGGCCGTTTTTGCAGTCGTGTGTGACAAACCACTACTGGAGCGGCATGTTCCCGGATTACCAGTGTACGCTCGAAGCCATCCTAAAATCAGACATTGAGGGGGAGCTTGACGCGATTTCGCATTATAAGCTTCTCATCTGCCAGATCACAAACGACCAGATCCAGCGTCTGTTCGCCCGCATCATACTCGATGAACAGCGGCACATCCAGATTTTGACCAGTTTTTTGTCAGACCCGGGTAAAGCCGGGCCCCTGCTGAATGATTTTACAGATTCCGGCAACACTTGATCCATATCCATTGCGGGATTTCTCCCGCCGGAGGGAATGGTGTCATGCCGCAAAAGAAAAGGACAGAGACATTGCTCGGTGTGCTGGCGGTTGTGCTGGCCGTCATTTCTGTGCTGTGCTTTTTTGCCGCGTATCAGCTGCGCGCACAGGCCAGACAGAATATGGACACTTTGCCGTCCCGCATGCTGGTGGGGCAGTTTTCAAAAGATTTTGATCAAAACGAGAGCTCTGCGCCGCAGCCTGCTTGCCTGAACCATCCGCAGGCGGAAAGCGGCGCTTTTTCTGCCTGCCGGTTTTTAACGGTGCTGTGAAAGCGGTTAAGAAGCCTCTTCTGTCTCCGGTTCTTCCGTCTCCGGTTTTTCTGGGAGAGCTTCCTCATCCGCCGTTTCTAGATTCTCCGACTGCCAATCCAATGCAGCCTCCGCTTCTACGGGTTCGGCATCCGCTGTTTCGGCTTCTGCCTCATCGGAATAGGTTATTTCCAGATTTGGCTCATCACTTTGGGGAATAATCTCGCTTTCCTCTGTGTATTCTTCCGTCGGTTCCTCTTTGCCCGGCATCTCCTGTACAGGGAGATTGTCGGGCATTTTCGCGTCTATCAAGGGCAGGCACGTTTCTTCTGTTTTCCAGTGCGTCTGCTCCACAGAGGAAAAACGGAACCGGGCAAGCTCCCTGTGCAGCGCAGCCGCCTGCCCCGACAAAGCCTGGCTGGCCGAAGACCCCTCTTCCGCGGAAGCCGCGCTGCTCTGCACCCCGACAGACACCGATTCCAGGTCGCGGGTGATCTGCGCGATGGCAATCGCCTGCTCTGCCGCGGAAGAATCGATCTGATCCATAATCCCCTTCATCTGCCGGGCCTGCTCCTCGATCACGCTCAAGATTCCCGCCGTCTGGCCCGCAATATCAGAGCCCCTTTGCACCTGGCTGGAGGATTTTTGGATCAGCGCCTCCGCCTCCCGCGCGGCTTCAGCGGACTTTGCCGCAAGGTTGCGAACCTCCTGCGCCACAACGGAAAAGCCCCGGCCGGCCGCTCCCGCGTGCGCTGCTTCTATGGAAGCGTTCAGCGCCAGAATATTCGTCTGGAACGCGATTTCCTCGATCATGCGGGTGATCTGCTTGATTTGCGCCGAAGAAGCGCTGATCTCCCCCATGGCAGCCGTCAGTTCGGACATCCGCTCCGTCCCCTTGGAGGCCTGTTCGTCCGTCGACGCAACGTGCTGTGCCGCGCTGCGCACGCCGTCCGCGTTTTCTTCCGCCTGCGCCGACACCTGCCTGACCGCCGCGGAAAGCCGTTCGATCGCCTCGGCCTGCTCCCCCGCCCCCTGCGCGAGCGACTGAGAGGCCTCGAAAATCTGCGCGGAACCGGAATCCACCTGCTCAGCAGAATGGCCCACGCGGTAAAACGTTCGGTTCAGGGATTCCGAAATCTCGAGCAGGGCACGGCGGATGGGAGCAAAATCCCCCGCGTACTCATTCTGAATCTCCACCCGCAGGTCACCGGCGCTGATCTGCCCCAAAACGCGGGAAATCTCCTGCACATAGGTACTCAGCACAAGGCAGGTCTGACGGAAGGTATTCGCCAACTCGCCGAATTCATCCTGCGCGCTGATCGGAATATCCGCGTTCAGGTTCCCGTTCCTCATTTCCAGCGCAAGCTGCATCACATTCTGCAGAGGCGCAAGCGCACGCCGCAGCAGAAACGCGATACTAACCCCGAGCAGGATCACCCCGATACATGCGATCCCCAAAATAATCAGCGTCAGCTGCCGGGCCTGGCTCAGCGCTTCCCCCGTCTGCACTACAAACGCACTCGAAAGAGGCTGCTCTATGCCGGCTACGGAGAGCGGAATCTGGATTCGATAGGAATCTTTTCCCGTGGATTCATCCGTACCGGACAAAAATTCTTCCATTCCCTGCGCCGCAAGGTCACGCACATGGCCGGCGCTTTTTTCCCCGGCCTTGTCCGCCTGCCCATACTGCGTGCCGAGCAGCTCACTTTTTTGGGAGTGCGCAATATAGGTGCCCTCCCGTGTCAGCAAAAAGCTGTACGACGTTTGGTAGCCGCCCAGATCAAACGGGATCTGGTTCAGCGTATCCAGCAGCACATCGCAGTTCGCCACGCCGACAAACACGCCGGAAGGATCGAGGATCGGGTTGCTGATGCTGATGATCCACGCTTTTTTTCCAGCGGAAATCCCAGTGGAAAGCTCTACCTCATACGGCTCCGTAATAAAAGGCTTGCGCGTTTCCTTTACGGTTGCGTAATAGCTTTTATCGTGATACTGGTCATAATCGTTTTTCACCGTCATCGCCACATCGCTGCCGCTGCGGAAGGCATAGGACGAAAGCCCGTACGGCGTTTTGTCAAAATACACGTCTGGCTCCCACGCAACATAAACGGAAAAAATCCGTTCATCCTCCAGAATCCCGGTCAGCATATCATTCAGGAAAGGGCGCAGCTGCTCCTTGGTCAGGTGAAGCTGCCCCATCTCAGACATCGCGAGCGCCAGCGCGCTGGAACGGGTCTGCATGGTGTCCAGATAGGCCGCCGCCAGATTGGCGTTCTGCTGCGCAAGGTATTTGACGTCCTTCTTGGTGTTGCCTACCATGATTCCGGAAAGATTCAGGCTCAGCACCGTCATGATCGCCGCCACCACCAGCGCAATCAGCGCCACGGCCTGTAAGGGCATACGCACGGCCAGCCGCTTGGTCCTGAACAGATTCCGCACGTCAAAACGGTTATTGGGGTTTGTTTTTTGAAAAATCAGCGCTTTGATTTTTTGAAACAGCTGCGATAATTTCTGCATCTTTTCCTCCCTTTTCCGACCGGCCCCAGGGCCAAACCGAACTTACGGCTTCATCGTACCGGATTCCTGAAAAGGAATCAACCGATGCGGGGCCCGTGCGGCAAAAACCGGAAAATCGAGGAAATACAGGGAAGAAAAGGAAGCATTCTTGTTGAAAAACGCTTTCATTTCTGCGCGGGTTAAAACGGGATTAAATCATCCCAAAAAGGGTACCAAATATTCCAGCCGGATACCGGAAATTTTTTGTCATAACGGATAGTTGCTCTCTTGTCAAATTTTCTGGCGCGTTTTATTTGCTTTTAAGAACATAAGAATTCTGTTAACTGTGTTAAAACTAACGCAAAAAGGGAGAGAAGCCATTTCTGGTTCCTCTCCCTTTTGGGGTTTGATTCTATTGTATCGTTCGCCGGCAGAATCCTGCCTTAAAATGCTTATTTGTGGTACTTCGCAGCGATATCCGCCACTGCGTCGATGATATACTGCACCTGCTCATCCGTCAGGCCGGGATACAGCGGCAGAGAAATGCAGCGCTCAAAATGCTTCTGCGTCTCCGGGAAATCCTCGGGTTTATAGCCGAAGCGCTTGGTATACGCCGACATGTTGTGCACCGGAATAAAGTGTACGCTGGTGCCGACATTGCGCTCGTTCAGCTCCGTGATAAACTGATCGCGGTCGATCGTGAGCACCTCAGGCACAATGCGGATCACATACAGGTGCCAGCAGTGGGTGGTGTACTCGGGAACAAACGGCTCCTCGATCGCATCCATCGCACCGAACGCCTCCTGGAAACGGGCAGCGATTTTCAGGCGGGCCTCCTGCATTTCCTCCAGACGGCGAAGCTGAACCAGACCCAAAGCGGCCTGAATGTCGAACATATTATTTTTATAACCGAATTCAGCGATGTCGTATTTCCACGTGCCGCCCTTTGCATAACGGTTCCAGGCGTTCTGGCTCATGCCGCTGTTTGAGAGCATGCGGGCCTTGACCGCAGTTTCCTCGTCGTCGGTAACCAGCATGCCGCCGTCGCCGGTGCACAGGTTCTTCGTGGCATAAAAGCTGTAAGACGCGGCTCCCTGCAGGGAATTGCCGATCAGCCTGCCCTTGTAGCGGCTCCAGAGCGCGTGAGCGGCATCTTCGGAAACGAACAGATTGTGCTTGTCCGCAATTTCATAGATGCGGTCAAGATCGCATACCTGGCCGCTGTAATGGACGGGTACAATCGCCTTTGTTCTCGGCGTGATCTTCTTTTCGATTTCGTCCGGGTCGATACAGGTTGTGCGGTAATCGATATCCGCCAGAACAGGAGTCGCACCCAGGTGAACGACCGTATTCGCAGAGGCCACATAGGTCATCGGGGTGGTGATGACCTCATCCCCCGGGCCAATGCCCTGCGCCGCCAGCGCCATATGCAAAGCGGCCGTACAGGAGTTCATTGCAACGGCATATTTTGCGCCCAGATACTCGGCAAACTGCTTTTCAAACTGCATGGTGCGGGGGCCTTTGGCAAGCCAGCCGGATTTCAGCGTGGCAACCACTTCATCAATTTCGGCTTCTGTAATGTCGGGAACATTATAGGGAATAAACGTGTCGCGGCTAACAAACTTGCTCATAACTATCCCTTTCCCCTGCTTTTGGCACTGACCGGATCGGCCGAGCAGGATTGAATTACGCAAAACATCCGGTATGCGGCATACTGATGTACGAAAGTACTGTTTATGATAATACGATCGGAAATTCTTGTCAATACGAATCGGCGGATTGCGGATTGAAACGATTGACTCTGGTAAATAATAGCGATATAATAAACCGGAGTAAGGCATTGTGTGCCTGAGACAGTATTGAATCATCAGCTGGATGATTCCGATTGCAGGGGCGTTCTTTGCAAACCGGCTTTTGATTCATGATATCATATCAAGGCATTCACAAAAGCAAAGCTTTCAATGCGTAAGAGAGAACGGGATCATCAGCCTGGTAGTTTTGGCTATCCGGGCGGATTTTTCGTTCGCTGGTCGGATGGTTTCTGATATCAGAAATCTTGCGGCGTAAGCAAAAGCAAAGCTTCCCCCGCCTGAGGGAACATGGAATCATCGGCCGAATGGCTGCAACACCTGCAATGCGTTTCAGAAGGCTGATTTCAAGAGCTATGATAGAATAAACCAATATGATGCCGGAGATCAGTGGAACTGATACCGTGCGCCAGATTCGGCAGCGGTGCGCGGAACAAAACCGGTCTATTCCTATTTTGCTGCCGAAGAATGGCGGTTACTCACAGTGAGCGAGAAAAATTTTTATGTACACGAAAGCGCTTTCGCAGATGACGGCTGTCAGATCGGCGAGGGAAGCAGGGTTTGGCATTTCAGCCATATCTCCTCCGGCTGCCGGATCGGCAAGGGCTGCACTCTGGGGCAGAATGTCTTTGTGGCGCCGGGTGTAACCATCGGCGATCACTGCAAAATTCAAAATAACGTTTCCATCTATGAGGGCGTGGAACTCGGCGATTACGTGTTCTGCGGTCCCTCCATGGTGTTTACCAATGTACCGCGTCCCCGCTGCAAATATCCCCAGCGGGGCTCTGAGTTTTATGTCCGTACTCCGGTGGGTGAGGGCGCCAGCATCGGCGCCAACGCGACGATCGTGTGCGGGCACAGCATCGGTGCACATGCGTTTATTGCCGCAGGCAGCGTGGTGACGAAAGACGTACCCGCGCACGCTATTATGATGGGAAGCCCCGCGCACCAGCGCGGCTGGGCCTGCGAATGCGGCGAAACGCTGGATGAAGCCCTGCACTGCCACAAATGCGGCAGGCAGTACACACAGACGCCGGAAGGCCTGAAGGAGGAAAAAAATCATGCAGAAAATTGAATTCAACGATTTGTCGGCCCAGTACCGTAACCTCAAACCGGAAATCGACGCGGGAATCGCCAAGGTTCTGGAGGAATGCCACTTTATTTCCGGCCCGCAGGTAGAAGAATTGGAGCAGGAGCTCTGCAAGTATGTAGGCCGCAAATACTGCGTTTCCGTCTCGAATGGAACCGACGCGCTGCAAATGCCGCTGATGGCCTGGGGTGTAGGCCCCGGCGACGCGGTGTTCGTACCGGCCTTTACCTTTATGGCAACCGCCGAAGTAGCGAGCCTTGTGGGTGCTACCCCCGTGTTCTGCGATGTGAAGGAAGACACCTTCAACCTGGATCCCGCCTCCCTGCGCAAGCAGATCGAGCGCGTCAAAGCGGAGGGCAAGCTGAATCCGAAGGCCGTGATTCCGGTCGACCTGTTCGGACAGACCGCCGACTACGACGAGATTTTGCCCATCTGCCGCGAATTCGGGCTGCTCATGATGGAGGACGCCGCTCAGGGCTTCGGCGGAGTCAACAACGGCCGCAAGGCCTGCTCGTTCGGCGACGCTTCGGCCACCAGCTTCTTCCCGGCAAAGGCCCTTGGCTGCTACGGCGACGGCGGCGCGATCTTCACCGACGATAAAGAGCTGTATGACCTGCTCGTTTCCATCCGCGTACACGGAAAGGGAGACTTTAAATACGATAACGTTCGCGTCGGCCTTAACGCCCGACTCGACACCATTCAGGCCGCGATTCTGCTGCCGAAGCTGCACGCTTTTGATCAAGAAAACGAGACCCGCGGCAAAGCGGCAGCACTGTACAATTCCCTGCTGAAAGACAAATTCGACGTTCCCGTTACCCCGGAAAAGCTCGAGTCCAGTTTTGGGTACTATACCCTTAAGGCCAAGTCCTCCGAGGAGCGCGACCGCCTGATGAAGGGTCTGGAAGGAAAAGGCATTCCCACCATGGTGTATTATCCGAAGCCCCTGCACCTGCAGGAGGTTTACAAGGATCTTGGCTACAAGGAGGGTGATTTCCCGGTCAGCGAAAGCCTGAGCAAGCGGGTGTTCAGCCTGCCCATGCACGGCTACATCACCCCCGAGATCGTCACCTATGTGGCGGAGGCGCTGAACGGTCTGGCGGAATAACTCCGCCGTACTCTGGTACGCTTCGGCGGAGTGTTCCGCCTGGTTACTATAAAGTGAAAGAAATGCAAACAAAAAGGTAGGTAACAAACTATGTCAAATCGCAAGACGGAGCTTCTTTCCAAAATAGAAGGCAAAACCGCCACAGTAGGCATTATCGGGCTGGGCTATGTCGGTCTGCCCCTGGCTGTGGAAATCGCCAAGGCCGGCTACAAAACCATCGGCTTCGACGTTCAGGAGCAGAAGGTGGAGCAGGTCAACCGCGCGCACAATTACATTGGCGACGTGGTGGACAGCGCCCTGGAGGATGTGGTAAAAAGCGGCAGGCTTTCCGCCACCAGCGATTTCTCCTTTATCAGCAGCGTAGACTGCGTTGCCATCTGCGTGCCCACTCCGCTGGACAAATACCAGCAGCCCGACATCAGCTATGTGAAAGGCTCCACGGAGTCTGTTGCGAAATATCTGCACGCCGGCATGCTGGTGATTCTCGAATCCACCACATACCCCGGCACCACAGAGGAGCTTTTGAAGCCCATTTTGGAGGAAAGCGGTCTTGTCTGCGGCGAGGATTTCTTCCTCGCGTTCTCCCCCGAACGTGTCGATCCCGGCAACAAGCAGTATAAAACCAAGAACACCCCCAAGGTCGTGGGCGGCGTAGGCAAAGACAGCACCGAGGTCGCCGCGGCTTTATACCGCAACGTGCTCGAGGGCGGCGTATACGAGGTGGCTTCCCCCGCCGTGGCGGAAATGGAAAAGCTGCTTGAGAACACCTATCGCAACATCAACATCGGTCTTGCCAACGAAATGGCGATCATCTGCAACCGCATGGGCATCAACGTATGGGACGTCATCGACGCCGCGAAAACGAAGCCCTACGGCTTCCAGGCGTTTTATCCCGGCCCGGGCCTCGGCGGTCACTGCATTCCGCTCGACCCCTTCTACCTGACCTGGAAGGCCCGCGAGTATGATTACCACACCCGGCTGATCGAAACCTCCGGCGAGATCAACACCGCGATGCCCGAATACGTGGTAGACCGCGCGATGAAGGTGCTCAACCGCAACAAGACCGCGATGAACGGCGCGCGTGTGCTGATACTGGGTGTTGCCTACAAAAACGACATCGACGACTACCGCGAGTCCCCCGCGCTGAACGTGATCGATCACCTGCTGGAGCAGGGAGCGGACGCCGTCTTCTTTGACCCCTATATTCCGGAATACAAGCACAAGGGCAACGTGCATAAGGGCCTGACCGCTCTGACCGACGACGAGTTGAAAAATGCCGATATCGTCATCATCTGCACCGCGCACGAGTGCTTTGACTACAACAGAATTCAGTCCCTCTCGAAGGCGATTTTCGATACGAGAAACGCGATGAAAGATGTAGCGGACAGAAGCAATATTGAGCTTCTGTAATGTGATTTGACGAAGCAAGTACAGGAGCGCCGGCCGGGCCAGCGCTCCTTCCTGCGTGAAAAACCAAAATGATGGATGCAAGATGAAGGATGGGAACGAAATGAAAAAACTGAATTTCCTACTGATCGGCTGCGGAAGAATCTCGAAAAACCACGTTGCCGCCGCTGCGGAAAACGCCGGACTGATGGAACTCGTCGCCGTCTGCGACCTGATCGAAGAGCGGGCGGAAGAGAAGGCGGCCAGCCTGCAGGAAAAAACCGGCAAGCGCCCCGCTGTATACACCGACTACAAAAAAGCGCTGGAGGAGCTTGAAATCGACTGCTGCTCCATCGCGACCGAAAGCGGCTACCACGCCGAAATCGCGCTCGATTGCCTGCGCCGCGGCAAGCACGTTCTGGTGGAAAAACCCATGGCGCTTTCTACTCACGACGCGCAGCTGATGATTCAGGAGGCAAATTCCCGCGGTTTGAAGCTGGGCGTCTGCCACCAGAACCGCTTTAACGCCCCGATTCAGGAGCTGCACCGCGCGATTGAGGACAACCGCTTCGGCAAGCTGGTAAACGGCACCGCCCGCATTCTGTGGAACCGCTCCATGCCTTACTACGAGCAGGCTCCCTGGCGCGGAACCTGGGAGCAGGACGGCGGCACACTGATGAACCAGTGCATCCACAACATCGACCTGCTGCAGTGGAACCTTGGCGGCGAGCCGGAAACCATCATGGCGATGACCGGCAACTACCTGCGCGACATAGCGGCCGAGGATTTCGGCGCCATTCTCATTCGCTTCAAGAACGGCGCCATCGGCATGGTAGAGGGTACCGCGTGCGTATACCCCAAGAATCTGGAAGAGACCCTCTCTATCTTCGGCGAGACCGGTGCTGCCGTCATCGGCGGCCTTGCGGTCAACCGCGTAGAGACCTGGAATTTCTCTCAGCCCGCCGAACAGGATGAACGCGTGGCGGCTTTGGCCGGCACTGACCCGACCGACGTATATGGCCACGGCCACAACTCGCTGTACGCGGATTATATCCGCGCGATTCAGACCGGCACGCAGCCGCTCGTAAGCGGAACCGAGGGCATCAAGGCGCTTAAGATCATCCTTGCGGCGTACAAATCCCAGAAAACCGGCCAGGCCGTTCGCTTTGACGATCTGGAATTCTCTACCCTGGATATGGACGACAGCGACGTGCGCTATCATTCAGAGGAGGCCGCCCAGTGAAGATCGTAACGATTGTCGGCGCAAGACCGCAGTTCATCAAAGCCTCTGTGGTATCTGCCGCGCTGGCGCCCGCGTGCGACGAGATCATCGTACACACCGGGCAGCACTACGACCACAATATGTCCGACGTGTTTTTTGAGGAGCTTTCTATCCCCCGCCCCAAGTATAACCTGGGGGTTGGCTCCGGCACACACGGCAAACAGACCGGTGAAATGCTGATGCGCATTGAAGAGGTGCTGCTCAGCGAGCGTCCGGATATCCTGCTCGTCTACGGCGACACGAACTCCACGCTGGCCGGGGCGCTCGCGGCCTCGAAGCTGCACATCCCCGTGGCGCACGTGGAGGCGGGCCTGCGCTCGTATAACCGCCGCATGCCCGAGGAACAAAACCGCGTGCTGACCGACCACATTTCTACCTGGCTGTTCTGCCCCACGCAGACAGCGGAGGACAATCTGAAAAAAGAGGGAATTGAGGCGGGCGTTTCCATTACCGGCGACGTGATGCTCGATTCTGTGCTGCATTTTCTGAAGCTGGCCAAGGCCAACCCGGAAAAAACAGCAATTTATGAACAGCTTTGCATTGCCCCGAAGGGCTACCGGCTGGCAACGCTCCACCGGGCAGAGACCACCGACGGCGGTCTGCCTGCCGTTGTGCGCATCTTCCGCGCGTTTGAGCAGCTGCCCGAACCCGTGGTTCTGCCGATCCACCCCCGCACCCGCTCTCTGGCGGAAGAGGCCATCTCGAAAGAGGGCTTTCGCAACATCCGCCTGATTGACCCGGTGGGCTACCTTGAAATGCTGCTGTTAACCAGCGGCGCAAAGCAGGTGCTGACCGATTCAGGCGGACTGCAAAAAGAAGCCTGGTTTATGGAGGTTCCCTGCGTGACCCTGCGGCAGGAGACCGAATGGGTCGAAACCCTGGTCGGCAACTGGAACATTCTCTCGAAGCTCGAGACAGAAGATATTCTCGACAAGGCCCTGCATACCATTCCGGACCCCGCGGCACGCGGGCTGATGCCGTTCGGCGACGGCGCTGCCAGCCAGAAAATCGCGGCGGCACTGCTTTCACAAAACAACTAGGGGGGCGGCGGCATGAACATCATTTTGTCCAATCACTATGCCGGCACCGGCAAGAGCATGGAGTACCGCCCGTATTTCATGGCCAAGCGCTGGGCGCGGCAGGGACATCAGGTCACGATCGTTTTGTCCTCCTTTTCACATCTGCGCGGCGATAATCCCGACCCCAAAGGGCGCCCGTACTGGGTGGAAATGATCGACGGCATCCGTTATTTCTGGATCGCCGGGCCCGAATACCACGGCAACGGGATGGGACGCATCAAAAATATGCTGTCGTTCATCCGGGGGCTTTCGAACTTTGAAAGCGCCATTACAGAAACCGGCCGGCCCGACGCTGTGATCGCGTCCTCCACCTATCCGCTCGAGATTTATCCGCTGCGCAAAATGGCGGATAAGCACGGCGCAAAGCTGATCTATGAGGTGCACGACCTGTGGCCGCTCAGCCCGATGGAGCTGGGCGGAATCCCCAAATACCACCCGTATATCATGCTGATGCAGGCGGCGGAAAACTACTGCTACAAGCACTGCGACACCATTGTCTCCATTCTGCCGAACGCGCAGGAGCATATGATCCAACACGGCATGAAGCCGGAAAAATTCGTGTGTATCCCGAACGGGATCGTGAAAGAGGACTGGGAAACCGCCGAAGCCAGAACACCGGTGTACGCGGAAAAACTCAGCCAATACCACGAAGAGGGCTATTTCCTGATCGGCTATACCGGCGCGCACGGCGTTGCCAACGCGCTGGACAGCTACGTGGAGGCCGGAGAGCTGCTGCGGGATAAAAAGATCAAGCTGCTGCTGGTGGGCCAGGGCCCGGAACGCGAGCGGCTGATTCAGAAGATCAACGATCTTGAGCTGAACGACGTCGTCGA
>NZ_AKFU01000021.1:0-44545 GCF_000277625.1 Clostridium sp. MSTE9 | reverse complement strand
TGTGGCGGGGGGAGAAATCCATGCCCCACACTGTTTTAAAATAAATTAGCTCGAAAGCAAACCATCCAGAGCCAAATTCACCTTTAAAACGTTGACGGCCGGTTCGCCGATCACCCCAAGGAAGGGTCCGCTTGTATAGGTCTGAATGATACGCCTGACCTCTTCTACCGGCACATTTCTGGCGGCGGCGATTCTGGCCGCCTGATATTCCGCCGCCGCCGGAGAAATATTGGGGTCCACGCCGCTGGCGGAGGCCGTCACCAAATCCATCGGGATATCCGCTGTGTTGCCGGGGTCGAAGGAATGCCACCAGTCAATGCGCTCCTCCACCAGCTTTTTCTGCTCCTCGCTCGTGGGGGACAGGTTCGTCACACCGGCAGGTCTGCCGACCAGGTATTCCGGCCTGGTAAATTCCTGCGCGATCAGCTCGGAGCCGTATTCTTTTTTCGTTCCATCCTTGAGGGTAACGGTAATGATGCTGCCGTTCGCCTGATTGGGGAACAAGAGCTGGGCTGCGCCCGTGATCACCGCAGTGTAAAGAACACCGCACAAGAGCGTCATCAGGGCAAAACACACGAGCGCGGGCCTGAGTAATTTCATGCTTTTCATCGGTTCTCTCCCCCTTTTATGCCAGACCGCAAACGGTCAGAAGAATGTCGATCAGCTTGATCGCGAGAAAAGGAGCGGTAATCCCGCCCAGCCCGTAAATCAGCAGATTCCGTTTCAGCAGCTTTCCGGCGGGCAGCTCGCGGTATTTTACTCCCTTGAGTGCCAGGGGAATCAGCGCGACAATAATGAGCGCATTATAGATGATCGCCGACAGCATGGCGCTTGCGGCGCTGGTCAGGCCCATAAAATTCAGGGCTGCAAGCTGCGGATAAATCCCGAAAAACAGCACCGGAATAATAGCAAAATACTTGGCCACGTCGTTGGCCACGCTGAAGGTCGTCAAAGAGCCCCGGGTCATCAAGAGCTGCTTGCCGATCCGCACGATGTCGATCAGCTTGGTGGGGCTGGAATCCAAATCCACCATATTGCCCGCTTCTTTGGCGGCCTGCGTGCCCGTGTTCATCGCGACCGCCACATCTGCCTGCGCCAGTGCGGGCGCGTCATTCGTACCGTCGCCCGTCATGGCGACCAGATGCCCCTTGGACTGATAGTCCCGGATGAGAGAGAGCTTCGCTTCCGGCGTGGCCTCCGCCAGAAAATCATCTACGCCCGCTTCGGCGGCGATTGCCGCGGCGGTCATGGGGTTGTCGCCGGTGATCATAATGGTTTTGATACCCATCCGGCGCAGGTCCTCAAAGCGCTCTTTGACGCCGTTCTTCACAATATCCTTTAAATAAATCACGCCCAGCACCTGATTGTTCTTCGCAACGACGAGCGGCGTGCCGCCCGCGCCCGCCACGCGCTGTACCAGCTGCTCGCATTCCTGCGGGTATTCGCCGCCCTTTTGCAGCACAAACGCTTTGACGGTATCGGCGGCGCCTTTTCGGATCTCATTCCCCTGATAGTCGATGCCGCTCATTCTGGTTTTTGCCGAGAATTCCACAAAGTTTGCTCCCAGAGTGGAAAGTTCGCGGCCGCGGATTCCAAACCGCTCCTTGGCCAGCACCACAATGCTTCTGCCCTCCGCGGTTTCATCCGCAAGGGAGGAGAGCTGCGCGGCGTCTGCCAAATCCCGCTCCGAAACGCCGTTCACCGGCAGAAACTCGCTGGCTTGGCGATTCCCCAAGGTAATGGTTCCGGTCTTATCCAGCAGAAGCACATCCACATCCCCGGCGGCTTCGATCGCGCGCCCGCTCATGGCCAGAACGTTGGCCTGATTCAGGCGGCTCATGCCCGCAATGCCGATGGAGGAAAGCAGCGCGCCGATCGTGGTGGGCGCAAGGCACACGAGAAGCGCAATGACGTTGGTGATGGAAATCGCCGAGCCCGCGCCGGCCTGCGCGCTTGCAAAGCTGGTAAAGGGCAGCAGGGTCGCCGTGACCACCAGAAAAATAATGGTGAGGGTAATCAGCAGAATCTGCAGGGCGATCTCGTTGGGCGTTTTCTTTCTGGCGGCGCCCTCCACCATCGAGATCATTTTATCGAGAAAGCTTTCTCCGGCCTCCGCCGTCACCCGGACGATCAGCCAGTCGGACACCAGGGTCGTTCCGCCGGTCACCGCGCTCCGGTCGCCGCCGGATTCGCGGATGACGGGCGCGGATTCCCCGGTGATGGCGCTCTCGTCCACGGAGGCTGCCCCGTCAATCACTTCTCCGTCCATCGGGATCTGCTCGCCCGCCTTCACGTACACAATATCTCCCTTTTTCAGCGCGTTGGAGAGAACTTCAGTATATTCCTCAGTATTGGCCGCAGATTTCAGCTTTTTGGCCTTTACGTCTTTTCTCGCGCTGCGCAGGCTGTTGGCCTGGGCGCGGCCGCGCCCCTCGGCTATAGCCTCCGCAAAGTTGGCAAACAACACGGTAAACCACAGGATCAGCGCGATGGCGAGGGTATAGCCCGCATTTTCATCTTTGAGCCCTGCAAACGAGAGAAAATACAATACAGTCGTCAGGATCGCCCCGATATAAACCACCAGCATCACAGGATTTTTCACCTGCACGCGGGGAGAAAGCTTCGCAAAGGATTGCCGGAGCGCATCCGCAAAGATGTTTTTATCTACATTCTTCTTTTCCATTTGAATCCCCTTCTAAGATCGCGTCGTAAAGAAATCGGCAATCGGGCCGAGTGCCAGTGCGGGCAAAAAGCTCAGCGCGCCGATGATCAGGATCACTCCGATCAAAAGCCCGACAAAGGTGCCGTTGCTGGTGGATAAGGTTCCTTCCCCCGCGGCCACCGTTTTCTTCTGCGCCATATTTCCGGCAAGGAAGATCACCGCCGTCATGGGAATGAACCGAACCAGAAGCATAATCACCCCGCCCAAAACATTGGTGAATACGGTATCCGCACGAAAACCGGCAAAAGCGCTGCCGTTGTTATTCGCCATGGAGGAGAAAGCGTAAAGGATCTCTGAAAATCCGTGAGCGCCCGAATTGGTCAGCCACGAGACGGCGCCGGGACTGACGACGGCGGCCGCGGTGCCGAGCAGCGTCAGCAGCGGGGGCGCCAGAACAATCAGGCACACCATCTTCATATCGAACGGCTCTACCTTTTTGCCCAAATACTCCGGTGTGCGGCCGACCATCAGACCCGCGATAAACACCGTAAGCAGCACGAACGCAAGCATGCCGTAAAGCCCGCTGCCCACACCGCCAAACACGATCTCCCCCAGCTGCATCAGGAACATGGAGACCATCCCGGCCAGCGGGGTCAGGCTGTCGTGCATCGCGTTGACTGAACCGTTGGAGGCTGCCGTGGTGACAGCTGCCCACAAAGAGGAAGCGCCGACGCCGTGGATCACTTCTTTCCCCTCCATACTGCCGGAGGCCGCCACCCCCTGAAATGCAGGGGCGGCAAACTGTTCGCTCACTGTGGCGGCTACAAGCGCCGACGCAAAGAAAATCATCATGGTAATATAGATCGTTCTCCCCTGCTTCCCGTTCTTTACGGCTTTTCCAAAGCTGACACAAAGAGCAGCCGGAATCAGCAGGATAGACAGCGCCTGAATGAAGTTGGAAAAGGGCGTGGGGTTTTCCAGCGGGAACGCGGAGTTCATCCCGAAAAATCCGCCTCCGTTTGTGCCAAGCTGCTTAATGGCGATCTGGCTGGCCGCGGGGCCCAGCGGAATTGTCTGCGCGGCCCCGCTTTCGAGCATGGCAGCCTCGTGATAAGGGCCGAAGGTCTGCACCACTCCCTGAGAAATCAAAAGCAGAGCAACGACGAAAGAAAGCGGGATGAAAATATAGAGAGTCGATCTTGTCAGATCGACCCAAAAGCTGCCGAGGGTCTTTTTCTGCTTTAAAACAAAGCCCCGGATCAGCGCAAAAAGAACCGCGATTCCCGTTGCGGCCGATACAAAATTCTGAACGGTAAGCCCTAAAAACTGCGTCAAATAAGACAGTGTGGATTCGCCCGCATAGGCCTGCCAGTTTGTATTGGAAACAAAGCTGGCGGCTGTATTAAACGACAGGTGCCAGCTGGTGCCGTTCATCCCTTCGGGATTCAGCGGCAGAAAGCCTTGAATCAGTAGCAAAAGAAACAGGAAAAGAAAGCCGGCCGCACTGAACAGAAGAACGGAAAGCGCATATCTTTTCGCGCTCATTTCTTCGTCCGGCGCAGCGCCCATCATCCTGTAAATTCCCTTTTCCACGGGGGCAAGCGCCCGCGTTAAAAACACCTTCTGCCCTGTCATCACCTTATAGATATAGCTGCCCAGCGGAACGGACAATCCAATTAAAATAGCGATATAAAGGATGTCCTGCAAAACCATACGACTCATAACTCATCACCTCGAAACAGAACGTAAAACAGATAGACCAACAGGGCCACGCCGATCAGCCCTACCGCGATAAAAACGATCCCCATTCTTTCATCTCCCAATATCTCTTTCTTTGCACACATAGACCATCTAAATCCTTTCAGGCATTTTCAACCACCAGGATTTCAAAACCGGATGAACAATGACCCGAATTTCGGAGGCCTTAAAATCTGATTCGACTGTCTCTATTGTTCTACCCTCACATCCTCACTATTCCGGTAGTTTCCATCCTATCAGAAAAGGAATCAAAACGGTGTCAAGATGAAAACGCCCCGCGTCAAGAAATTGGCAAGATGGTGTTTCAAGAGATCGTTCTATATCAAAAGCGCTGTTCATAAACTCGCGAAAGCCGGAGCAGACGACCCGAAAAGGATCGCTGCCCCGGCTTTTGTCTTAGACTTTTTGTGAGCTGAAATCAGAAGTTTTTAGAACGCAGAAAATTCAAGAGCAGGTCTCAACAGCTGACATGCCTCATAAATATAGGACAGGATGATCCGATACGGCGAGCCGGGTAACGCTGACCGAACCACACCCTTTGCAGTCATTTTCAATGACAGCATGGGGCTGCACCCCGCAGAGCCAGTTGAACCGGTATCCAGCCGATTCATCCTCTCGTATTGAGAAAAACAGGAGGGAAGTATTCATGAAAAAACTGTTGGGAGTCCTGATGACTTTGTCCTTGCTGATGTCCGTTACCGCGTGCGCATCCGGCGGTTCGGCGGCAGGCGCTGCTTCTTCGGGGGGCTCTTCCGGAGGAGATTCTAACGCCCCGATCCGTATTGGGTTTTTCACACCGGAATCCGCCGCCGCTGCCGCCGCCGATGGCCAGAGCGCGCGTCAGTCCGCCGAACTGGCTGTGAAAATCGCCAACGACGCCGGTGGCATCAATGGCCGCAAGCTTGAGCTGGTGGCCTATGACGACGGTCTGGACAACACCCAAGCGGCGAATATCGCCGAAAAACTCTCTACCGCCGACAAGGTGGACGCTGTTGTCTCCGGCTCTTATTCCGGCCCCACTCGCGTTGCCGCTCCCATCTTTCAGGATGCGGGAATCGTGATGGTCGCCGCCTACGCGATTCACCCCGACGTGGTCAATGCCGGCGATTTCATTTTCTCGCAGTCCTTCCCCGGCTCGGTACAGGGGACTGCCGGCGCCAAATTTGCCGTGGAGAACCTGAAAGCGAAGAAGATCGCGATTATCGGGGTGGATTTGGATTTCGGCAAGGAGCTTTCGAAATACTTTAAGTCCTATGCCGAAGCCAATGGCGCAAAAATCGTTTCGGAAGACTATGTGGCAATGTCCGACAATGATTTCACGTCCATCATCTCTAAAATCAAAAGTCTGAATGTCGACATGATTTACAGCGCCAACTACTATGCGCACGCCTCCGAAGTGGTGCGGCAGGCCGCGCTGCAGGGCCTGAAGGTTCCTGTTCTGGGCACGGAGGGGGCCGACTCCTGGCAGCTGCTGCAAACAGCCGGCGAGTATGCCAACGGACTGTACATCACCACCAATATGAACCGCGACGACAAGCTGGAAAGCACGCAGAAGTATATCGAAGAATACGAAGCCGCGTACAAAATGCAGCCCGACATGGTAGGCGCATCCGTATATGACGCCTTTCAGGTGCTGTTTGCCGGCTTTGAGTCAGTGGGCACCGGCGACAGCGCCGCACTGCGCGATTACATCAGCAGCATGAAGGACTTTGAAACGGTTACCGGCAAGCTGCTCTACTACACCAAATCCCGCTCGGCCGTAAAGACCGTTCAGATTCAGCAGGTGCAGGAAGGCGCATTCCATGGATTTGCTGTGATCGATGATTCCAAGATCATTGACCCGACCAACTATTAAACCGAAATCGCTCCCATAAACCAAAATGGAGAAAGAGGCGTCGCCAATCGCGGCGGTGCCTCCTTTTTGTAAAAAATCTCCCAAAGAGAAGTGGTGCACGAAAATGATTACGCAACAGTTAATTAATGGACTGATGATCGGCAGTCTCTATGCTCTTACCGCTTTGGGCGCGACACTGATCTACGGTATCCTCAGAATTCTTGATATTGCGAACGCGGCCGCTTACCTGATCGGCGCTTATGTGGGCTGGTACATCTACCTTTCTACCGGCAACATTATCCTGACCTTTCTCGGCGCGATCCTGCTGGCAGGGGGGCTCGGCGTACTGCTGCAGAAAACAGTTTACAGTCCGATTCTTGCGAAGCCGCAGGTGATTGCGATCATTCCTCTGGTGGCGTCGGTCGGCCTGTTCACCATCAGCAACGATTTGGTTCGCCTCATTGCGGGGCCCGGAACCAAAGCGTATAACTTTTCTTTTCCTGTAGAGTCCTACCGCATCGGCGGTCTGGTGATACTGCCCAGCTGGATCCTGATTTTTGCGCTCACGGCAGCCCTGCTGCTGATCCTGTGGTTTATTCTGAACAAAACCAAGCTGGGTCTGGCCTGGCGCGCTACCGCGCAAGACAGCGAGATTGCCAGAGCGGTCGGTGTGGATACCAGTTCGGCAATGGCGCTCTCTTACGTTCTCGGTTACGGGTTTGCTGCCGCCGCGGGCATCATGGTCGGTATTCTTTACAATTCGATCACTCCCGCTCTGGGCGAGGTGCCTTCTTATAAGATGCTGGCCATCATTGTGCTGGGCGGACTGGGAAATCCCTTTGGAACCGTCATTGCCGGAATCTTCATCGGCCTGACCGAGGTGCTGGCCTCCGTATATACCCAAATCCCCATCCCGAAAGATGCCATTGCCTTTGTCGTATTAATCATCGTGCTGTTGATCAAGCCCTCCGGTCTGATCAGTCAGAAAAACAAAACATAAGGGGGTGGGGAAATGACCAACTATCTGTTTTCGATCGCCTCAAATGTCGCCATTTTCAGTATTTTGGCGCTGTCGCTCAACATCATCACCGGCTATGCCGGGCAGGCCATGATGGGCCACGCCGCCTTTTTCGGCATCGGGGCCTATTCCGCCGCACTCCTGACGAACGCAGGGCTCAATTTCTGGCTTGCGCTGCCCGCCTGCCTGATCATTGCGGGAATCTGCGGCGCCATACTGGGTATCGCCAGCCTGCGCGTGCAGAATGACTTTCTGGCGATTACCACCATCGGCCTGAACTTCGTCATGGTGGCGCTGTTCAACAATCTGGAAATTTTCGGAGGGTCTTTGGGCCTTGCCACCAAGAAGCCGTATTTATTCGGGCAGCGCATGGGCAACCGGGAGTTTTTCTTCCTTGCAGTCCTGGTTGTAATTGCCGTATGCTTTTTGATCGTCAAGATGAGGCGTTCCTGGTTCGGCATCGCATTGGCCGCCATCAACAACGACGAAAAAGCGGCCAGCTCCTTCGGCGTCAACGTCAGCCAATATAAAATCCTCAGCTTTATCCTCGGCACCGCCATTGCCGGACTGGCTGGAGGAATCTACTCGCACCGTATGGGCTTCATTTTCTCTTCGGATTTTGCTTTCGTGATTTCCATCCAAATTCTTTCCATGGTGGTAGTAGGTGGTCTCGGCACGATCCGCGGCCCCCTGATGGGCGCGATTTTACTGGGAGTGGCGCCGGAGCTGCTGCGCTCCGCCTCGGATTACCGCAATCTGCTTTACGGCGGCCTTCTGGTGCTGATGGTGCGCTTTATGCCGGAGGGTCTGCTGGGCGACGGCAGTCCCCTGATGCGGGCCTTTGTGAAAATCAGGGTCTCCCTGTTCCCAAAGAAAGGGGGGCAGAGCCATGGATGAGCTGCTGCGCGTGGAAGACCTGAAAATGTATTTCGGCGGTCTGAAAGCCATAGACGGCCTTACTCTTTCTGTGTATGCCGAAGAGGTGCTCGGTATCATCGGGCCAAACGGAGCGGGCAAAACCACACTGTTTAACGCCATCTGCGGCGTGTATAAGCCCACCGGGGGTAAGGTGCTTCTTCGCGGAGCGGAGGTGCAGGGCCTGCCCGCACACGAAATGGCGCGCAAGGGCATCGCCCGTACCTTTCAAATCTCGAAGCCCCTGAAGGACCTGACCATTCTGGACAACGTGGTGGCCGCAGCCGGAATCCACGAATACACCGGTGTACGCTCTTATTTCAGGAAAAGCCATACCCCCGAAGTGGTGGAGAAGGCTGAGTCTGTACTGGAGCTGGTCGGGCTGGAAGAGCTGCGCGACAAAAAGGCCCGCGATGTATCTCTGGGCTACCTGCGCCGCCTGGAAATCGCCCGTGTTCTGGTCACCGACCCTCTTCTGATCATGCTGGATGAGCCTGCCGCCGGTCTGTCCAACTTTGCGATCAACCAGATCACGGAGCTAATCCTGCAGCTCAAGGAACAAAAAAAGACCATTGTCCTCATTGAACATAACCTCCCCATCACGATGAAAGTCTGTGACCGGATCGCCGTGCTGAACTACGGCAAAAAAATCGCTGAGGGCATTCCTGCGCAAATACAGGGTGACCCGCAGGTGATTGAAGCCTATTTAGGGGAGGAGGATGACTGATGCTGGAAATGAAAGATTTGTATGTTTCTTACGGGATGATGGAGGTCATCCATGGAATCAACCTGAAGGTCGATTCGGGCGAACTGGTGTCGGTCATCGGGCCCAACGGCGCGGGAAAAACCACGCTGATCAAAGCCACAATGGGTCTGGTTCCGCTTCATTCCGGCAGCATTTTGTACGACGGGCAGGACATTTCAGCACTGCCCGCACACAAACGGGCGGAGATGGGCATCGGTTATGTGCCGGAAGGCCGGCGCGTCTTCGGGGACCTGACGGTGGAGGAAAATCTGCGGATCGGCGCGTACCGTCTGCCGGATACCAAGCAGATACGGCCCAATCTGCAAAAGGTGTACGAGATGTTTCCCCGGCTGGGGGAACGTAAAAATCAACTGGCGCGCACAATGTCCGGCGGGGAACAGCAAATGCTGGCCATCGGCCGCGCTCTGATGCTCTCCCCTCGCCTGCTGCTGATCGACGAGGTGTCTATGGGGCTGATGCCCATTATGGTGAATACCTGCTTTCAGATCATCAAGGAATTGAACGAGTCGGGCATCACGATCCTGATGGTGGAGCAGAACGCCAACAAGGCGCTCAAGATCGCCAACCGCGGATATGTGATCGAGGCCGGCAACATCACTCTCGAAGGCACCTCGGAAGTACTGCGCAGCAACGACATGGTGCAAAAAGCGTACTTAGGGAGCTGAGATTTTAAAGTATCATCAAATCCGATATACCGATTAAGAATAAGGCCATTTGTGTTTATTTCCTTCCAAGCGCATATAAAAGCGGCTCCCCATATGGGGAGCCGCTTTTATATCAGACTTACTCTGCTGATGAACTGTTAAAGTTTGACTGGCGCAATATCGGCCTGCGTGCTATGGCGCACTCTGGTTTGCGGCTGCAAGCAACTAAGGGATCAAGCGGTATTTTTTCATTTTCCTCCAAAGCGTTGTGGTGCTGATATTCAGTTCTGCGGCAGCCTGTGCCCGGTTGCCGCCGCTGCGTGCCAAAAGCTCCTGTATTTTCTCCCGTTCATACTCCATTACGGATTCTCTGGGGGAAGGCGGCACCACAGCAGCCCGTGTATCACTGACCGCCGCGGGGCGGCGCCGGATCACTCCCTCCAAACAGTCCGGCCCGATACACGTGCTTTCGGACAGAGTAATCGCCCGCTCAAGAAGATTAAAAAACTGCCTGATATTCCCCGGATAGGCGCCCTCCTGCAGCAGCGTGACCGCTTCTTTGCTAAACGTGATCTCCGGGCAGTTTTTTCTGGTATAATGCTCGATCAGGCGGGGAATATCCTCTTTTCGTTCCCTCAGCGGCGGCAGATACAGCTCCAAAACATTCAGGCGGTAAAGCAGATCCTCGCGGAACTTTCTCTCCTGAACCAGCTCTTCCAGATTCTTGTTGGTCGCGCTGATGACCCGCACATCGATCGGAACAATCTTGTTATCGCCCAGTCGGCTGATCTCCTTCTCCTGCAGCACACGGAGAAGCTTTGCCTGAACATCGATATTCATTTCGCCGATTTCGTCCAGAAACACAGTCCCGCCGTGGGCCAGCTCAAACAGCCCCATCTTCCCTTCTTTGTTGGCCCCGGTGAACGCCCCTTTTACATAGCCGAACAGTTCGCTTTCCAGAATGGATTCCGGTAGGGCCGCGCAGTTGATCGCCACAAAAGGCTCGTTGGCCCGGCCGCTGGCGTTATGGATGCTTTGTGCAAAAACCTCTTTCCCCGTGCCGGTTTCACCGGAAATCAGAATTGCACTGTTACTTGCCGCATATTTTTTCCCGAGCCGGATCGTCTCTTTGATGGGAGCACTTTCTCCCACAATATCCAGGAAGGTATATCGGGCGGCCGGATATTTTTCACTCAGCTTCATGCGGATCTGTTTTTCCGCGGATTGAATTCGGTTTCCGCTGCCGACAATGATAACCACGCTTTTCAGCTGCGCATTCACAATGATCGGCCTGCAGTTCACCAGATACACGCGAGAGAACAGATTGACAATCGACTTCTGGATGGGTTCCTTTTGATTCAGGACCCGATCGGCCTCCTTCTCCGGAAAGAGAAGATGTAGAATTTCTTCCGATGACCGGTTGTGGAACAGGGCTTTGGCATTATCGTTCAGAAAAAGAAGTTCCCCTGTGGGGGAATAGTTCAAAATTGCGTCGGGTGTTCCGTTGATGGTGGCCAGAATCGTCTGAAGGTACTCATCCTTTGCCTCCATCGACATCAGAATATTCAGCGCCCGGTCAATGGCCGTTTCCACATTGCCGGAGTGAACCCGCAGCATCACATGGCGCAGCTCGTGAGCATCGGCGGCCTGCTTTACGGAAAATCCGCCGATCAGCAGGCGGGTACCGGGGCGAAGCTCGCCAATGATATCCTGCTCGACGGTATCCGGGGATTTGGGATCGATCACCTGCACATCCATGCCGGAAATCCGGCGGAAGCGCAGCATGGTATCATAGGCACTGTCGAACCCGATCAGCGCAATTTCCTCCGGCGCACAATCGCCCATCTGAACGGATTCATAGATTTCTTCGTAAAGATATGGAACATCCACCACCGGAATGGGCACATTCTCCTCCAGAAGCCGCACGTTGCGTCCTCTGGCAATCAGCACCTTGGCCCCGGCGGAAACAGCTTCTTTGGCATTGCGGATCGTATGCTTTCCGGTCGCCTCAATAATCCCCACCCGGCTGGTCAGGCGGCGCTTTTGGATAATCTGCCTTGCAACAGAGGTAAAAACATCGGATGCGGCAAATATCATAATGTCGCGAATCTCTTTCACGGGCAAGCCCTCCATTTCATATGAATTTCAAAAGTGAAATTCATATGAAAATGATACCACGATTTTTTAAAATGTTCAATCAGAAAATAAAACCTGTTTTTGTGTCCGAAAAGAAAAAACATGCAGATTTCATCCGCCTTTTCAGCGTTTTGTCAATATTTTTTAAAAATTTAAAATCAGTTGGCATAGAAATTGCGTTTCTATTGGAGTGTAACAAGAAAGGAGGCTACACAATGGCCTATCAGGTACTACTGCCACAACCTATTTTGAAAGAGGGATACGATTACTTACTCGAACATGGTTACGAGATCGTCGAGGGGAAAGGCCCCGGCGAAGAAGATATTCTCTCAGACATTGAAAAGTGTGACGCCATGATTGTCCGCACCGCAAAAATAACCGCCAGAATTTTAGATGCGGCGCCCAACCTGCGTGTCATCGCCCGGCACGGGGCAGGATATGACGGAATCGATCTAGAGGCGGCACGCCGGCATAACGTTCTGGTGATGAACGCGCCTGGTGTAAACAGCATTTCGGTGGCTGAGCTGGCGATCTTCTATATGCTCTACTGTTCCCGCAACTTTAAGACGGTGCAGAAGCTCTATCAGGAGGATTACAGCTACGCGAAATTTAAGGTTCCGAAAACAGAACTGAATCAAAAGACGCTGGGCCTCGTCGGTTTGGGGAATATCGGCAAGCTGGTCGCAAAAAAGGCCGCCATGGGGTTCGATATGAAGGTAATCGCCTTTGACCCCTTCCACCGCGGAGAGCTGCCGGATTACATCGAGATGACGCAGGACAGGGACGAGATTTTCCGCGTCAGCGACTATGTATCCCTTCATGTACCGGCTACAGAGGAAACGGTCAAAAGCATTGGCAGCCGTGAGTTTTCTTTGATGAAAAAAACCGCTTTCCTGATCAACACCGCCCGCGGCTCGATTGTAGACGAACCGGCTTTGATTCAGGCGCTTCAGGAAAAGCAGATCGCCGGGGCCGGGCTGGACGTGCTTTGGGATGAGCCTTTTCAGAAAGATAACCCCCTGCTGCAAATGGACAATGTACTGACCGCCCCGCACATTGGTGCAGCCACAAAAGAAGCCTCCAGCCGCGCTTCTGTGGCCTGCGCGCAGAACATAGACGATTACTTCTGCGGACGGCCTCTGCACGCGGTCGTCCCGGAGCTGAGAGATTTGATACAGGCAGAAAAATAAATTCTGATACAATGAGAGGAGAAAGAGAACATGAGTGTAGGAAACCGAGTTTTTCTGGAACGTGATTTACCGGATGCAAAAGTGATGGAGGGCTTTCGTGCTCTGCCCGCGGCAAATGTAGCGGACACCATGGGACGCTCCTGTGCACTGAATTCCCAGATTCACCTGATCAGCAGCCCGGAAAGGCCCATTATGGCAGGCGCAGCGTTGACCGTGAAGGCCCGCCCCGGCGATAACCTGATGCTGCACAAGGCTCTGGATATGGCCGGCCCTGACGACGTCATTATCGTATCCAACGAAGGAGACCGCACACACTCCCTGATGGGGGAAATCATGGCGGTTTACGCACAGTGCACCCGCAAGGTACAGGGCATTGTACTGGATGGCCCGATCCGTGACATCGAGGAGTTGTCTCAGATGGAGATGTTCCTGTATGCAACCGGATCTACCCCCGGCGGCCCGTACAAGGAAGGCCCGGGTGAGATCAACGTGCCGATTTCCATTGGCAATATTGCGGTAAATCCCGGGGATATTGTTCTGGGCGACCGGGACGGCGTCATCATCATTCCCAGAGCAGACGCGGCTCAGATTCTGGAGGATGCGAAAAAATATGCGGAAGCGGATGCCAGCAAGGTGACCGCCGCAAAAAATGGCACTGCAAAACGCCAGTGGGTAGAAGATACTTTGGCGAAGAAGAACGTGGAAATAATTCAAGGAAAATGTACAGGATAAGTTCTGAGAAGGAGGGAATGATTCATGATTTTGGGAATCGGAATCGGCATCTGGGCATTCATCATTTACATCGCAGCGATCATTATCTGGATGCTTGTATTGAAAAGAAACATAGCCGAGTGCATGGGCATCGGTTTTCTTATCGTCGCGTTATTCAATGGATTTTCTGCTTTTCCGGGCACTTTGGGCACCGCTTTGCTCTCAGCCTCGAAAGAGAGTTCTTTTCTCGCGACCATGCTGTTCTTGCTGATGTCGGTCATTATGACAAAGACGGGAATGATCGCTCGTCTGGTTGAACTTTTAAACTCCATTATAGGCCGCATAAAAGGCGGCGCGGCCTATGTTTCCGTATGCGCGAGCTTTTTATTCGGCCTGGTATCCGGTAATGCGATTGCCAACTGTGCAACGGTCGGCGCCATTACAGTCCCGTGGATGAAGGAAAGCGGCTGGCCGAAAGAAGTATCCGCTACCATGAATGCGGGCAATGCCGGTGTTGGGCAATCCATGCCCTCCTGCACCGCCATGTTTCTTCTGTTAGGTCTGGCCCCGGTTGCAGCTGCAATGACGGTCGGGCAAGCTTATATTGCCGTGCTGTGCGGCGGCGCGTGGACATTCGTGTATCGACTGATCCGGGTATGGCTGTATGCGAAAAAATACAATGTACAGGCAGTTCCGGAGGATCAGATCAAGCCGTTCGGCCAATCCTTCCATGATAACTGGACTTCTTTGCTGATGCTGGCCGGTATCGCGATCCCCTTGCTATTGACCATGGGCCCCATCGCAAAGTTCCTGACTGCTGCGGAATCCTTTGCCAAAGCGGGCGTTTCTTCGATCAATATCGTTCTGTGGGTTCCCGTCGTTGTCAGCGTGATTTGCCTGATTGTCGGCAGAAAGAGCCTGCCCCAGACAGGCAGTGAATGGATCGGCCTGCTCAAGGGCTGCCAGCCGACCTTTGCAACCGTCGGAGGCGTACTTCTGTTTGCTCTGGCCGCCAGCAATGTGCTGACCATGGTCGGCTTCGACCAGGACCTCAAGGTGCTTCTGGAAGCTCTTACCCTGCCGAATCTGGTTATGATTATCCTGACCTGCATCATGATCGTGCTGGTAGCCGGGCCCCTGAGCGCCGTTGCCACAACCGCTGCCGTGGGTTCCGTTGCGTTCTCTGTTTTTGTGGGCGCGGGAGTAAACCCGATTGCCGCAGTCGTTGCGTTTATGATCTGCATTTCTACGGAAGGCGCCTCTCCCCCCAGCTCGTCTCCTATCTTTATTTCGTGCGGATTGGCCGAGGTAGATGACCCCAAGGTTATTTTTGTACCGCTAATCACCGACTATGTCCTTCCGTTGATTGGGGTAGCCACTCTGGTAGCAGTCGGAGTACTGCCTATTATTCAATAGTCTGTAAAAGGAGGATTCCCATGAAAACGGCAGAGAAAATTTTAGACGCCCTTTGTGTTATCACCACCATCATTTTCTTTGTAGCAGTTACACTGATGGTCCTTGCGCAGGGATTTGCTGTTATTACATTGAATGGAGCGCTGTCCACTTCGCTATATAAAGCGATTGCAGTACCGGCCAGTATGGTTTCGGCCGTGTCTTCCATTATTGCTATTCTATTGGCTTATATGAGAGGTCAGATGAAAGCGGACTGAGTATTCACCGACACAGCCGTACAGGAATACGGAGAAATCCGTATTCCTGTACGGCGAAATTGCATCAATGAAAAAGGAGGAAAGAAATGCTGGATTTATTAATCATCAACGGCCACGTGATCGACCCGCTCAATCAGGTCGACAACATTCAGCCGGTTGCCATTTATAACGGAAAAATCACAAAATACGAAGAAGGAGAACCGGCAAAGCACACGATTGACGCTGCCGGACGTTATGTTTTCCCCGGACTGATCGATGCGCATGCGCATATGTTTGCGGAAGGAACAGATATCGGAATCTACCCGGATCTCGCTTATTTGCCAACGGGAGTAACAAGCGCTGTGGATGCAACCGCGGGCGTTTCCAATTACCGGATGTTCCGCTCCGCAGTGATCGAGAGAAGCAAGGTGACCATCAAAAGCTTTCTGCAGATGTGCTCGGCAGGACTCGTTACCACCAGTTACCACGAGTGCATCGACCCCAAATACTTTAATGCAGAAAAAATTGCCCGAATCTATGAAGAAAACAAAGACAATATTCTGGGACTGAAAATCAGGCAGAGTGAAGAACTGGCTATGGGTCTTGGAATTGAACCGCTGAAAGCTACGGTCGCCATTGCAGATAAAATCAACTGCCCGGTAGAAGTACACTGCACCAATCTTCCGGTTCCCACCTGCGAAGTGCTGGAGGTACTGCGCCCCGGCGACATTTTCGAACATGTCTATCAGGGTGCAAAAAACACAATCATCGACGAAAACGGAAAGCTGTATGAATGCGTTCGCAAAGCACGGGAACGCGGCATTTGGTTTGACACTGCCGAGGGCCGCAAGCATGGCGACTACGATGTGATGAAAGCCGCGATGGCACAGGGCTTTATCGCTGATATCTGCAGTACAGATTTAGTGCTGGGCAGTATGTATCGGCGCACGATTTTTTCTTTGCCGAACCTGATGTCCCGCTATATTTGCATGGGAATTCCCATGCGGCAGGTGGTGCAAATGGCAACAAGCACGCCGGCCCGCCTGATGAAGATGACTGGAGAAATCGGCTGCCTGTCCGAAGGGGCAAGAGCAGACGTCGCCATTTTTGACTGGAAAGAATTCCACCAGACATACCGCGATTGGAAAGGAAGCGCATTTGAGGCCGATCACATGCTCAAGCCTGAGCTGACGATCAAAGACGGTGATATTGTCTACTGCGCTGCCGACTATATTTACGAACCCGAGTACCAGTAAATTCAATTGTTCATTAAAAATCCAAACAATTCATTTGGCCTCCCGGTCGGCGCGAAAATGCGCCGACCGGGAGGCTTTATATTACAAGTATTGACTAATAGGCAAGTCGTCAAAAAAACTTGTACCTGTTCATGAGGATAAAAGAAATTCTTTGTTATAACAGCTCTTTCTTTCATGCGGCGCGTTGTTTTCTGCTGATACTAGGGTTTTCTGACGCGCATGCTGCATCTGATTTACTTTGCAAATTTTCAAAAGCGATTATGACAAACTGCGGATCAATGCGATTCCCGATAGCAAACCAACGAATGCTTCGATTGATATTTTGGAGTAATCAATCTCAGGAAAAGATTCTGCAAAGTTCACATAAACAAGGATTTCTGTTAACCTATAAAATCTATTATTTATTTCAGATACTACAAAAACCACTGTAATAACCGGAGTTTATTCACAACCCCTTATAAACATTATGTAAATTTTTTGTTACTTATGTTGACTTAGTTCTTTATTTGTTTTATACTCAAGCCAAATAAACCCAAAACAACCAAATAATAGTAAGGAGGTCACATGATGAACGCTTTTACATCAAAAGAAACTGAAGAACGTATCAACAGCACCGTAGATCAGCAGGTTCAGGAAATTGGGATTCCAAACAATGAAGATACGACCTTTGAAGGCGCAGCCATCATCACCGAATATCCGGAAAAACGGACGGAAACCTCCAAGACCTTTTTGATGAGTGACGGCACATTTTTGGCCGCCTCGTATGATCAGCCGATTCATTACAAAGACGATTTGGGTTTATGGCAGGATATTGACAACACGCTCAGTGTAACAGACGCGAAAGCACCTGAAACATCTCAGCGGCTTATCAACAAGGCAGGCCGCACTTCCATCAGTATGGAAAAGGTAATCAAGCCGGAGGGCATCGTCGCCCTGAAAACAGATAAGCATTCGATCCGCTGGGGATTGGACGGTGCAAAGAAAGTCGCTTCTGAATTGGTGACGAAAAAAGCGCCAGCCGCTGAAAGCCATAACGATCAGTTCTTATGGCTGAAAAAATTGAACAGTGAAGTCATGTATCGTAACGTGCTTCCTGAAGTTGACGTGCAGTACCTGATTTTTGCTTCCTCTGTAAAAGAAAATATTATTTTGAAATCCGGGGATGCGCAGAGGAAATTCACGGAAACCTACCAAATCGGCTCACTGATTCCAAAGCAAAACAGCGATCAAACGATTGCTCTGTACGAAGCAGAAGACGCAAAGCAGGAAAACCCGATCTATACCATCAAAGCGCCTTCCATGACTGACTCTAAAGGTATCATCAGCACCGCGGTTTCCATGCGCATCCTAAAGCAGGATTCGGAACAGCTGCAAATTGAAATCGCTCCCAATGAAGAATGGCTGAGCGATTCCTCCAGAGTCTATCCTATTACGATCGACCCAGCCATTGGTTCTGGCGGCACTGTCCGGGATACCTTCGTCAGCTCCGGCGCCCCAAATAACAACTTTGGCTATATGGGGAGCATGTACATTGGAAATGAAACCGTAACCTATAAAACCTGCCGGATTTTGATGGACTTTGATCTTCCTAAAATGGATAAGGGCGACATGGTGGTGCAGGCTCAAATGAATCTGGTACAGTTCAAAAATGGGATGGATCCTTCCACCGGTTCGATGCTAATCAACGCATATGAGATGGGTTCCGCCTGGAATGAACATAGCGACACATGGAACAACACCCTTTCGGCAGTTCAATCGGCAATGAATGGGCCAATCCTTGATTATGCTGTAACTTCTCAAAGCACAAACGAAAAGGTCGTCTCCTGGGATTTGACAAAACTGGTCAAGGGATGGTATGACGGTTCCAGAGGCCATAAAGGTGTTCTGCTGGCGGCAAACAATGAATCCGCGGCGGTCAGAAACCAGTTTTATTCCTCTGATTATCCGTCGGGTACCGGTCTGTACCCTACCCTTACAATTCGTTATGTCAACAACACCGGATTGGAACCATACTGGAGCTATCACCAACAGTCTGCCGGCAGAGCAGGAACCGGCCATGTCAATGACTATACCGGAAATCTGGTATTCACCATTCCACTTACCGGGACTACCGGAGAGCTGATGCCGTTGAATTATGGATTGGTGTTTAACAGCAGCATGTCCGGCACGCAGTTTAAAGACGGGAAACGCGGCGGAACTTTTGGCATGGGGTTCCAAAGCAACCTGAGTCAGCGGATTGACAGCACCGCCGAATCTAACGCGACAAATGACGCGGAAAAGGAAAAATTCAGGCTGCTGACCGCCGCCGGATACAAATTCCTGTATCTGGACGAAGACGGAACTGAGCACTTTTTTTGTGACGGATCCTTCCAATTCTTCCAGGTATACGGATGAAGACGGTTATGACATGATCCTCACCATCGGGGGCAGCACCGATGAGTATTATACGCTCAGCTATCAGGATGGTTCTAAAAAAACATTTACACAGTCGGGCTATCTCAGAAAGATATACGATATCAATGGAAATGCACTCACTCTGGCTTACAGCGGTGTAAAGCTCTCCACCATTACGGACGGTGCAGGCCGGGTAACGACTCTTGGCTACACCAGCTATGGAAACTTGGATTCCATTACGACGCCGGATGGAAAACGGACGCAGCTCCGCTACGACACCGATAATAAGCTTCTGACTTCCATCACCTTTTTTGACGGTAAAATCACACGCTATGCCTATAACAGCGGGAATCTACTGACTTCGGCGACAGACATTGACGGGAGCCGGATGGAATACGCCTACGAGCTCAATGGTTCGGACTGGATGATTCGGAATCGCGTAACCAGTGCCAAGGAGTATTCCGAGTCCGGTGAGATTGGAAATACGGTTAAGATGACTTATAAAATAGACAACACAACCGATTTTCAATATCTCTCTGCGCTGGGAAAATCACAGAATGAAACCTACGGCTTTGATCGGTACGGCAGGGCAGTCAGCGTGGTAAACGCAGATGGTTCCGCCAGTGCATACGGCTATACCGTAAATCCCGAGAAAATTCCTCAAAGAAATAAAATATCCGCTCAGGCGGCAACGATCCGGTCTGTTGTAAACCTGCTGACGAATCATAGTGCCGAGCTGACAGAATCGCCCCCTTCCTGGACTCTTTATCGGCAAGGCACATCTACCGGGCAGATGACCATAGCTTCTGACAATGCTTTTCTGGGGAATAACTCTCTGAAAGTAACGCAGACACAGTCCGGAACCGGCATGGTCGGCGCAAGGCAGGTGAAAACAGATTTAGTGCCGGGGGATACGTATACGTTTTCTGCCTATGTCAAAACAGAAGGGGTTAGCGATGGATTTGCCAATCTGTTTGTACAGGCGATCGGCGATAATCCGGCAGAATTCATCGGTCAAGGCGGAATCAACGGAACCTCCAGCGCTTCGAGCAGTCTCCCCGATGGCTGGAACAGGATTGCCCTGACCTTTACTGTTCCGGCAGGAACAACCGAGGTCGCCCTCAATGCCGGGCTGATCGGCGCAACTGGAACCGCATGGTTCGACTGCCTGCAGCTTGAAACCGGAAATGTGGCCAATCTTTATAATATGCTGGAAAATTCGTCGCTGAAATACCCCACCGACGGCAGTTCTTATATCCCAATCAATTGGACTGGCAGCGGGCTGGAATCCGGCGACGGAATTTCCAATGAAGAGATGCACATCAAGGGAAATCCGACGATAAACAAAAGCTTAAGCCAAAAAATTCCGATTAACAAATCAGCAAGAACAATTGCATTTGTGATGTCCGGAAAAGCGCGCGGGAATTCCATTCCGACAGACGCTACTCTCGGCCGGTATTTTGCTCTTGACCTTGGTTTGATCTTCAAGGACGGTACAAAGCAGTGGACAGTCGTACCGTTTAATCCGGATTCAAGTGGAGAGCAATACACCACCGGTCCTGTTTATACACTGGAGGACAATCTGGACAAAATCATTGATCGAGTAGAATTTTATATCATCTATTATAAAAACGCGAATTCCGCTTACTTTTATGATGTGCAATTGAATCTGGATGAAACAGGCTCTACGTTTACCTATGACCCAAACGGCCAGCCGATTACCTCCAGACAAAACGCATACAATAATGAAACGTACACATATACCAATGCCAAAGAGCTTCTCCTTGCAAAACAGCGCAATAATGATTCCTATGGATACTTTTATGGAGATCAAAACAATCAGGGAAATCTTCACCGCTTAAGATCCGCTCAGTCCGAACAAACCAAAATCGGTATGTATTACAGCTACGATGGCAAGGGGAATGTGATAGATACTAAAATGGGTGTCATTAATGATTCCGGTGAAATCAACACCACAGTTTCCGCTAACCCTTACCTGCAGACCATACAAGGATACAGCAGTAACGGGAATTACAGAACCTCTGCTTCCGATCAGCGCGGAAACATCACTACTTACAGCATCAATGCGATTACCGGTCTCATTCACTCTGTCACTGATCCCAAGGGATATCAGACAAGTTACACTTATGACTCGGACAATTATTTTTTGACGGAAGTCAGTGCACTGAGCAGTGCCGGTACCGTAACGGTCAGTTATGAGTACGATGAGGCCGACCTGCTGTCTAAGATCACCCACAACGGGTTCGATTACTATTTTGGCTATGACGGCTTTGGAAATACCGTCAATATCAAAGTTGGTACCAAGAACCTGATCACTCACGTTTACGAAACCGGAAACGGAAACCTGCTGTATTCCCTCTATGGCAATAATTACAAAATCAGCTATGGATATGACCCGTATAACCGTGTCATCTCCGTACAAAAGAATAACGCGCCGACGTATCAGTATGATTACGATGCGCGCGGGAATCTGGCCAGAGTAACCGATACCTCTGAGGCAACTCCTAAAATCACGAACTTTTTCTATGACATGGCAGACCGTTTGGTACGAAAAACGTTTGGAGTGGATACCGAAATTCGTCAGAGATATGATGACATGAATCGTATTATCAGCCAGTATTTCCGGTTCAAAAACCAGACCCGCCTCACTTCGTTCACCTATACCGTGGATAACCGGAAAAAGGAGACCAACCTGTTATCCGGTGGAAAAATGACATTCAGTTACGATACGCTCAACCGAATTTTCATCACTGATGTGAATCATGTTGCAAGCACCGATCCGACTCTTCGCACTCAGGTGGAGTTTGTGAACCTCCCCGCTGGAAACCGTACAACCACCTTAACGAAAAACCACTTTAATTACAAGAGAGTAGGAAATACAAACGTCGCCACTCTTTCCTCCTGCGCCTACACCTACGACAACAATGGAAACATCAGTACTGTAACGGATGCTGCCGGAAACCTCACCACCTATACCTACGACCAGTTAAATCAGCTTGTCCGTGTGGATGACCAGAAGGCCGGGAACACAATCACCTACGACTATGATGTGGGCGGAAATATTACTCGGGTCAGATACTATCTCTATTCCACCGGTCAACCGGGAAACGCATTCCTCAATGTTTCTTACTCCTACGATAATGACAACTGGAAAGATGTACTGACCAGCTATGACGGCCAATCCATCACTTATGATCAAATCGGTAATCCTCTTACCTACCGCGACGACATGAGCTTTACTTGGGCAGGACGCCAGTTGGCTACCGCCACGGTGAATGGAGAAATCACCAGCTATACCTACAACAGCGACGGTATCCGCACCAGCAAGACAGTGGATGGCATCACAACAGATTATCTGGTGGATGGCAGCACCATTCTGGCACAAAACACTGTCTATGATACCCTGTGGTTTATGTATGACAGTGACGGCACCAGAGTCGGCTTTACCTACCACGACGACGCCTATTACTACTTGAAGAACGCCCAAGGCGACGTGACTGGCATTGTTGACAGCAACCTAAATGTCGTTGTAGAATACAGCTATGACGCATGGGGCAAGCTGATTGAAACCACCGGCAACGAGGCCAATTTCATCGGTAAACTGAATCCATTCCTGTACCGCGGGTATTACTATGATGTCGAGACGGGGCTGTACTACTTGAACAGTAGGTATTATGACCCGGTGACAGGGCGATATTTGAATGCGGATACTATTTTAGGATTAAACAGAGATGTACTGGCGTACAATTTGTTTGCTTATTGCAGTAATAACCCAACTAACTTCCATGATCCTATGGGTTTGGGAAAAGTTTGGGATTGGATTAGCAATACTGTTAAATCAGTTGTTAATTCTGTAAAAAGTTTTGTTAATAACTATTTAACTGATCCCAGTAATGTTTATGGTCTTGTAGCAGATGGACTATCGATCGGAAGTGCCGGAGGCTCTCTTGCACTTGCTAATTCGGTAAATAGTGCTCCGCGTCCTAAAAATATTGGAGCCGGCACATGGAAAAAGACTGTTTCGCAAGATCTAAGAAAAATCAAAAAATTTGAAAGCACTTCAAGTAAAGTTCTTGGTAAAGTCGGTTATGGCGCTGTAGCTCTTGATACAGGTATTGGTATCTACGATAATATCCAAAATCATGCTTCTCAAAAGAAAATCTTAATAGATGCCACTGTAGATATAGCAGTCTCTGGTGGTAGTATATGGGCTGCTGGAGCGGCTGGTAGCGCTTTGGGTGCAGCAGTTGGCACAGTTGCTCCAGTTTTCGGAAATATTGTCGGAGCAGCAGCAGGATTTGTGATAGGAACTACAATTTATGTGTTTACTGATGGGATTTCAATTCAAGGCAATACTATCAGAGGACATGTAAAAGATTTTGCAAACAGTTGGTGAAAAATGAGAATTGAAAAAGAAAGTATCGTGTCTTTTATTAACTACAATTACACCCCAATTAAGAAGAAACAGGTATTCACGCGTGTTTTGCTCTCTTGGGGACTTAGTGTTATCATTTACTTGATTAACCAATCTTTGATTGTGATTTTATTTACTGGAAATGTCCTTGTTACTGGTTATGCTACAAAGTTAATTTCAGCTAGTAAAATTACATTAAAACAGCAGAATTTATTTGTTGGTATCCAATCAATTAACTTATCTGTCATCTTAGTAGTGGCATCATATCGATTCGCAATATTAAATTCTAAAGATAATATGCCATTACTATTAATATTACTCGCACTGATAGTTGTTAATATAGGGTTCCTTTTCGTATTAGTTTTTCATTTAATAAAAAAGGGTGCTTACAACAGAGAGGCCAGCAATAATACAAGTATTACTAGGTGGTCATTTATTGGTAGTTTTTCTGGATTCATCGCTGCAAGGTTATTTATTAACGATACCTCTCAAGACCCAAACGCTATATTCCTTTCAGTTATGTTAATGATTATCGCTTTTTTAGAAAACTTTGAAAGCATGTTTTTATTAAAGTATTTATTGCAAGTGTATCTAGAAGAACAGAACAAACTATAAGTCACTCAAATTAAATCACGAAACAAAGGGACAGCACCGTTTTCAGTGCTGTTCCTTTGTGCTGATATAATCCACTAGTAACACTCATTTTAATCCTCGTTGATTTCATATTGCTCTTGCCTGTGAGCAGGCTAACGGCAAATAAGTTATGACCGTGTCGATGCTAGAGTAGACTTTACCTACCACGACGACACCTATTACTACATGAAGAACGCGCAGGGTGACGTGACGGGCATTGTTGACAGTGAGATGAATGTCGTTGTAGAATACAGCTATGACGCATGGGGCAAGCTGATTGAGACCACCGGCAGCGGGGCTGATTTGATCGGCAAGCTGAATCCCTTCCTGTACCGCGGGTATTACTATGATGTGGAAACCGGGCTGTATTATCTCAACAGCAGATACTACGATGCACAGACTGGTAGGTTTTTGAATGCGGACAGTAATATTTCTATTGGAGAAGATTTAGCTGCTGCTAATTTATATTTGTACTGTGGAAATAATCCTGTAACAAGAGTGGACAGCGATGGTCTCATCTGGGAAAAGTTAGCGTCCTTGGGTCAGGCAATTTGGAATATTCGGGAGAACAATTTAAGAGCTGCTGAAAAAATCCAGATTGAATCAGCAATTAAATATGCAAATATGTACGCTGCCAAATTTGGAAAAAATAATGATTTCAGTTGGGAAATGTACTTTTATGCATTTTTATATGGAGATTCTTTAGCTGCTAATTATGCTTACGGAATTAGTGGGGGAATCAAGGTTCAGGGATGGATACAACGGTCTACAATGAATCAGGTAGGAAATCGATTTGGGCAAAAAGGTCGGACTGCATTTGGTAATGCATTAGCAAAAGGTATTGTTGGAAAAGAAGGTAGCGGAATTAAAAGATTAGCACCTGGAACTAAAGTGGCTGGAAAAGCATATCAATATGAACTAAAAGTCAAAGCAGATTATGGAGATTGGAGAATATATGGAAACATGAATGATAAAGGTCAAATTATTTTTGAATTGTTCGAGAAGGCATTGCACTAATAAGAGAGGACCAAAATATGGATACCAAAGAATTGAAAAGCTGGGTAATTAATAATAATATTGAGGAGAAAATCTACAAATATTTTAATCGGGAGTTCACTTCATACCAGACAGAATATGCAGAGGAATTTCATCAACAATTTCCGAATTATGATGAAAATTTATTAGTTCCTAAATTTTATAAGGCAGCTTTGACTCTTATATCATGGGCAGAATCAGAACAAGAATGTATTATCGTATTCTTAAGATTTTATTATGAAAATAAATATGCTGGGGAATACAAGCTTGTATATTCTTTGGAAGGAGAATTGATTGACGATTACTTTGTGATTGATTATAAGTAAATCATTGTTTTCATTGCACCCATCTGAAAAAAGTTTTTATACTATTGACACAATTTGTAAAATATGTAAAAAGAAACAGAAATGCTTATAAGCATTTCTGTTTCTTTTTATGACTTCCTTGTTAAAATTTAAAGAGGTATCCCCAATAACCGTACCAGATCAGCTCGATTTACGAGGGACAAAGTCACTGGAACAGTTTCTCAGTTTCTGCAGTAATGATATCTCCTGACGAACTACGACGGCCAATTTCTCACCTACGACCAGATCGGAAATCCCCTCACCTACCGCGACGGGAAGAACTTTACCTGGGTAGGCCGCCAGCTGGCTACCGCCACAGTGAACGGAGAAATCACCAGCTATACCTACAACCATGATGGTATCCGTATCAGCAAGACCGTGGACGGTACCTTAACTGATTATCTGGTGGACGGCAGCACCATTGTTGCGCAAAGAACCGGATATGATACCATATGGTTTATGTATGACAGTGACGGCACCAGAGTCGGCTTTACCTACCACGACGACGCCTATTACTACTTGAAAAATGCGCAGGGCGACGTGATGGGTATTGTTGACAGCGACCTGAATGTCGTTGTAGAATACAGCTATGACGCTTGGGATAAGCTTCTTACTAACACCAGCAGCGACGACAAGACCAACTTCATCGGCAAGCTGAATCCCTTCTTGTACTGTGGGTATTACTTTTCAACTAGAGGTCTTTATGTTAAAAAAATTTATAACTATCATTTTTCTACTTGCCTGTATTTGTTCATTCGTTTCATGTGAGGAAACGACCGAATATCCTATTGGAGGTAGAGATACTCATGATTATTTCGGACATGCTCGATTTGTTGTTTTACTTGGATGGGATTCGTCGAACAATAAAAAGTATTATGATTTATATGATCAAAGCTCATACAATTCCATAGATGTTATTACTGATTATAAGGATATAAAACCATATGTATATGCTATCGGAGAAAGGGGATATACAAAGTTAAATTATGAGACTGGCGAATTAACTCAATCTTTAAGCGTATTGGATTTTTCAAAAGATGATCAAAGCGTTTTTAAAGAGATTCAAAAAAATAAAATTTAATATTTTAAAAACTTCTATAAATCCTAGAAACTATTGTTGAGTGCAGAAGAACCCCGCTTCTATGAAGCGGGGTTCTTTTACACGCAAAATCAAAATCCAGGTGAAATTGGCCTTATAAAAACGGGAAGGTGCACAGACTGCACTAAAAAAAACACGATAAAAAGTCAAGTGCTTTCTTACGCAAATCCTACAAACAAAGGTAAAAAAACCGGCTATGAATTGACTGCTCTTCCTTCCATTGTTATAATTCAATCAAAGAAAGAAACGTGGCATTTGTCACAATGCTTCTGTTTTACAGGAAAAAGGCGAAATGTAGAAAGGGAGGGAGAGTATGAGGAACCGTCAGTCATACGAAAAAGTATGAGCAAAATCCGATATGGGTGCCAAACCTATCCGTGGAAAATGAATCAGAAAAAGTTTCAGGGCCAGATGCCCCATATCATTCAAGTTGCTTCGCAGACAGGATTTGAGGGAATTGAAGCAGAAACCGGGATGCTGGGGCCTTATTTTCACCAGCCGGATCAAGTGGCAGAGCTTTTGGCACAGCAGCACATGGAGCTTGCCGCATTGGTGCTGCATCAGCCCTGGCAAGGAGCCAAAGAAACACCGGAGGAAAAGAGTTTTTCTGATCAGGCGATCGCGTTTGTGTCCCGTTTCCCCCGGGCCAAGCTGATGTTGTCCCATCACGCCGGAGACATCCAGCGGGGAACCGGAGAGGCGCTATATGAAAGAAGGCAAAATCTGATCCGCTGCATGGAGTCGGTGACGCGCCGGGCGGGAGAACAGGGGATCGTCTGCTGTTTTCACCCCAATTCCGGCAAAAATTCCTTGTTCCTCACAGAAGAGGATTACCGTATCCTATTTGATTTTTTGCACCGTACCGATATCGGGTATGCTCCGGACATCGGACATATTGCAAATGGGGGGATGGATCCCCTCGCGATTCTGCGCCAATATCAGGACAAAGTACGCCATGTGCATTTTAAAGATCGTCTGGGGCCGAATGAATGGGCCATTATGGGAGAAGGCACGATTGATTATCCCGCGATTGTCCGTTATTTGGAAGAGCAGGAATATCGCGGCTGGGTGATGGTAGAGGATGAATCCCCCAGAGCGCTGCAGGATTCGGACGAAGTGGTTCGCTTGGATGGCCTCTATATGGCTCAATTTCAGAACAGGAGATGACAAGTTCAGTGAAACGGTATACAGTGGCTGTTTTAGGCTTGGGTGTACGGGGAAAAATCCATTTGCGGGGCCTTTTGGAAAACCCGGACCAGTATCAGGTGGTTGGCCTGTGCGATCGGGACGAATCCGTGGCGCAAAAGGTTGCGGAGGAATACGGACTGACGCAGATTCCTCTGTTCACAGACGCGGAACAGCTGCTCTCCACAGTGCGTCCGGATATTTTTGTGTTTGTCACCTACCCTTCTGATCGGCTAAATATGGTCGAGCTGGCGGTTCGGTACGGCGTCAAGGGAATCTCACTGGAAAAGCCGATGGCCGAATCTCTGCAGGAAGCAAAGGCTATGCGGGATTTATGCCATCAGCATGGAATCAAGGCCGTGGTGTGCCACCAGCAAAAATATCTGTCGCAAATGCGCCGGATGAAGCAGAGAATTGAAGCGGGAGAAATCGGAGAGATCCGCAAGATCCATGTGGAGACACAGGCGTGGTTTTCACAGCTGGGCACCCATTATGTGGATTACACCTTGTGGATCAACGGCGGCTACCCGGCAAAATGGGTGGTGGGACACGTTCACGGCCCCGCTACCCTGGAGGACTCCCACCCCGCTCCCGATTATCTGCTGGGGACAATGGAGCTGAAAAACGGAGTGCGGGCTTACATAGAGTGCGGTTATTTGAGCGAAGCACATAACCCGCCGGAATATGCCAGCAGCGACAACCGTCTGACCGTTTATGGAACGGACGGATATGTGTATGCCGAAACGGACGGCTTTTGGGGAGCATGCACCAAAGCGACCAATGGAAGATTGGTGGAGGGAAAGGATCCCGGCTGGCGGAATCATCAGCAGGTGCCGATTCAGACGCCGTATTATACCGAATTCGCCGAATGGATGGACGATGATTCCAAGCCGCATTCCTGTAACATCGATATTTCGTACCATGGTTATGAGATTCTGGAAGCCATGTGTCTGAGCGCTCTGAATCATACCCGGATAGACCTGCCGATTCAGGAATTCAGCTACGCTCCCGTTCTGGAGCGGATGAAAACGATGCTGCCACCCTGCGGAACCCAGCGGATGAAGCTGTATGACGGAAAAATCCCGAGAAAAGAAAGGGATTAGGCTATGAAAAACACGACTGAAAAAGAGCTTTTGGTCAATGGAAACTCCTTTCATGTAGAAATCACCGGGCAGGGAACGCCGCTGGTTCTCATTATGGGCTTAGGGGCTCCCGGTGAAAAATGGAACCAAAATGTCAAGGTATATGCCCAGCATTTTCAATGCATTACACTGGATAACCGAGGGGTGGGGCGCTCCGATAAGCCGAAGGCAGAAGCCTACTCCACCATAGAAATGGCGGAGGACGTCCTGGGAATTATGGACGCTTTAGAGATACCGCAGGCCCATGTGAACGGTGTTTCCATGGGCGGAGCGATCGCCCAGCACCTGGCGGCCCGGCATCCCCACAGAGTCCGCTCTCTTGTTCTGACCAGCACCTTTGCCAGTGTCAGCAACAGCTTTCGCCGAGCCATCGAAGCTCTGAGGGACAGTGTGGAGCAGCTCGACAAAACCACGTTTAAACATCTGAATCAGTGGATGACCTTTTCTCAAAGCATTCAGAACACCTGTGAGGACATGCTTTGGAAGGCGGAGCGTCAGGACGCTCTGTATCCGTATCCCATGCCCGCTTATGCCTATCGGGCCCAGTGCAATGCCTGCCTGGCCCATGATGCTACGCTGGAGCTGTGCCGCATCACTTCCCCCACGCTCATTGCCGCGGGTTCCAGAGATCTGTTTGTGCCAATCGAAAAAACGATGGAACTGTATGAAGGGATCGCTGCCAGTGAATTGTATCTGTGTAAAAACGGCGGCCATGTTCATCAATGGGAGCAGCCGGAGGCTTATAACCGGGCGACACTGGACTTTTTCCTGCGGCACGATCAATAGAAACAGAGGAATCAAAAAGGGAGAGAATCTAAGATTCTCTCCCTTTTTGATTCCTCTGACCAATGCGGATAAACAGAAGGAAATATCATCCAATTTTGATGAAAAAAAGGATTGTAAGCTGATCAAATAAAGGCTTTTCAAAGAAAGGTAAGACGTTTGTGTGGTCTTATCTAATAAAATTCGCAAAAATAATTGCACGTTTCATAGCAAACCAGAAGGCGCCATGTTAAAACTATACAAAAAATCATAACAATATTTACACTTTATTGACAAGTGTAATAAATATAAAAAAACAAATAAATCGACAAATTTTATATATAGTTTTACTTCTGCTGACAGCTTCTTCGCAGATAATATGAATTTATTCTAGGGCAGATAAAAGATGACAGGAGGATGTCTTATGCAGGACAAACCAACCAAGCATTCCTTATCCGTCAAAGTTGCGGAGCAGATCAATGATTTGATTATCCGAGATAAACTGAAACCCGGAACAAAGCTTCCCAATGAGGCGCAGCTGGCGGAAATGTGCGGCGTCAGCCGCCCCACGGTACGAGAGGCAATGAAGATGCTGAAGGCACAGAACATTATCGTAATCCGGCAGGGCGACGGCACCTATGTTTGTGACTTTACGGGGCTGGGGGATGATCCGCTGGGCTTTCGCTACATTGACCGGGCAAAGCTTACCGAAAGCGTATTTGAAGTAAGGCTGATCATTGAACCCCAAATTGCGGCTCTGGCGGTGGAGAGGGCCACTCCCGAAGAAATTCAGCAGATGGAGCAGATTGTTCAGAAGATGTACACCATCAATTACCGGGACCCGGCCCGTCTGGAGCTGGATATTCAGTTCCACACCCTGATTGCCAAGTGCTCTAAAAACGCGGTGTTCAATCAGGTCATCCCCGTCATTTACGAAACGATCCAGAAAGGGATCGTCATTTTGGCGGAATCGGAAGAGAGCTTCAGCCTTTCCCAGCATATGCATAACGATATTTTTCAGGCGTTTGTGCACCGGGACAGCTGTCGTGCGCAAAACGCAGTCACCACTCATATTTACACCTCGCTGGATAACATCAGACGACTGAAGAAAGGAAAGGCGTAATATGAAAGTAAAACAGGGTCACTGGATTTGGCCGTATTTGCTGATCGCTCCCGCATTGCTTACAATGCTTTGTGTGGTTTTTATTCCTGTGGTACAGGCGATCGTTACCAGTTTTCAGTATTACGATCTTCGTTATCCAAGCAAGACACAATTTCTCGGTCTGGGAAATTATATCGAAATTTTCACCCAGGACCCGCAGTTCTGGCCTTCCATTTTCCGTACCCTGGTCTGGGTCGTATTCGGCGTGGGTCTGCAATTCCTGTTCGGTTTCATTCTGGCCCTGATTTTGAACCGCAAATTTTTTGGCTGCGGTGTTGTGCGCGCTCTGTCCATGGTTCCATGGGTTACCCCCGGCGTACTGATCGGCCTGATGTGGCGGTGGCTGTATGATGGAAATTACGGCGTCATCAACGACGTTCTGATCCGATTGGGGATTTTAGAGCACGGAATTTCTTTTTTGTCCCGGCACGAGGCCGCAATGCCAGCGGCAGTTGTTTCGGTAGTGTGGCAGGGGATTCCGTTCTTTGCCCTGATGCTTCTGGCCGCTTTGCAGGGTGTATCCAGTGACATGTATGAGGCGGCGGATATTGACGGCGCGTCCGGCGCGCAAAAACTCTTTTACATAACGATTCCATCCATTAAAAACACCCTGTTTGTCACCGTGCTTCTGCGGATCATCTGGGTGGCCAATTCGGTAGATATTATCCAGAACATGACTGCTGGCGGCCCGGCCTACGCAACCCAGACACTGAGCATTTACGTGTATCAGAAGGCCCATGTACTGAATCTGGGCTACGCTTCAGCAATGTCGGTCATTTTGGCTGTGCTTCTTCTGGTAGTGGCCGTGCCGTATCTGCGGTTTACGTTTCAGAGCGAGCGGAGTTGAGGGAGGGATTGAGATGAAAGTAAAGCATCACTCCGCAGAGGCGGTCAAATTCACACTGACACTGGTTCTTCCCGTTTTACTGTTCCTGCTCTTTTTGCTGTTTCCTTTCTACTGGATGTTTATTACCTCCGTAAAACCGGATGCTGAAATTTATGCCAACCCTCTTTTGTATTGGCCGCAGCACTGGACCTGGATGACCTATGAAAAGCTGTTCGGCTATTTCAATTTTATCAAATACATGAAGAACAGTCTGACGGTAGCGGTTGCCACCATGGTGGTCTCTCTGGTGTTTTCTACTCTGGCCGCGTACGCCTTTTCCCGGTTCGAATTCAAAGGGCGCAAGTTCCTTATGGGACTCTTTCTTTCCAACAACATGTTCCCCACCGTGCTTTTGATGATCCCGCTGTACTCCATTATGCGGTCGATGAATCTGCTGTATACGCCCACCGGTCTGGTTCTGGCATACACTACGTTTACTATTCCGTTTTCGGTCTGGCTGATCCAGGGCTTTATCCGGGACGTTCCCTTTTCCCTGGAAGAAGCCGCTCTGATTGACGGGTGCAATCGAACCGGCGCGTTTGTCCGGATTTTCCTTCCCATTTTGACCCCCTGTCTTCTGGCCGCCGGCGTATACATTTTCATGCAGGGGTGGAACGAATACACCTTGTCCTCTATGTTCACGAATCCCGCAACCCGTACCATACCCGTGGCGTTGAACAGCCTGATCGGCCAACTGGGTGTAGAATGGGACATGCTGTGTGCAGGCGGCACGATCACGGTGCTCCCGGTTTGTATCATGTTCTTCTTTGCGCAGAAAAAGCTGGTTTCCGGCCTGACAGCGGGAGCTGTCAAAGGATAGGCCTTGTTTGGCAGTGGCCCATATTTCCTAGAAAAGATGGGGAATTTGTAATAAAAGGAGAATAGAGAAATGAAAAAGGTAATAGCGACGTTCCTGGCAGGCGTGATGCTCATCTCTTCTTTGGCCGGATGTGGCGGCAATAACTCTTCTTCCGTATCCTCCGGGTCAGATCCTTCCGGTAAGCAAGCAACAAAGCTGTCCTATTGGTATTGGGCAGACAATACAGAACAGTCCGATCTGATGCAGAGCATTGTCAAACAGTACAACGAAACCAACGACAAGAACATTCTGGTCACCGCAGAGGAATATCCCTGGGACAGCGGCGGGTTTACCGATTCGATTTTCACGGCGATTATGGGCGGCGGCGGGCCGGATCTCTCCACCTTTAAGCTTCAGGCAGGCAAAAATTTTGCAGCCAATCACCTTTTGGCAGACATGAGCTCTTATGTGGATGCGTGGCAGGATAAATCCCAGATCAATGACGGAATCTGGCAGATGATGAAGGCCTCTACCGGCGATGAAAAGCTGTCGGTTCTGCCGTGGACACTGGAAGCTTTGTATGTCTATTACAGACCGTCTTATTTCCAGAAGGCCGGCATAGAAAAGGCCCCCACCACCTTTGATGAATTTCTGGACGCCATCAAAAAAGCAACGATGGATACCAACGGGGACGGAAAAACGGATGTTTACGGCCTGGGCCTGCGCGGAGCCGGAGGCGGACATGAGCATTTGGGCAGCTTTTTGTATGCCTATGGCGCAAACTGGGATGATTTGACCACTCCGCAGGCTGTGGAAGCTTACAATGCCTATCTGAACATTTTCAAGAGCGGCTATGCGCCCGATTCCGCGCCCAATGCGGCTTACGCCGAAACAGTGGACGGCTTTAAAAGCGGCCTGACAGCGATGATCATCCATCATATCGGTTCCAGTGCCATCTGGTCCGAAACGTTTGGCGATGATGTGGCGGCATTCCCTGTTCCGGCAGGTAAGGGCGGACAATGGACCTGCACCGGAGATACGTGCCTCACCGTTTATGAGCAGTGCGAAAACAAAGAAGCTGCGTTTGATTTCTATCAGTACATGACCACGGGCGAAGGCGGAACCACGTGGTTCAAATCCACCGGCAAGGGCCTGGGGACCGAGAACGTAGTTGCCACCAGCGAATACAAGGACAATAAGTTCCAGACCGTTGCGGCCGAAAGCCTGAAGCACGCCGGCGTACTCCCCCCCACAGATACCCTGACGGAATTCATCAACAGCACCTGGGCCAACACCAATCAGCAGGCGCTGTTGGGGCAGATTTCTGCAGAAGACGCTTTAAAAATCATGCAGAAATCCCTGCATGCCGAATAGGAAAGAAAAGCAGCACAGTCACTGATCAGGATCATGGAAAAGGGAGATCTCGCGAAAAGCCAACGTGTTTTCAAAGCATCTCCCTTTTTCAAAAGAAAGAAGGAGCAAAAATGGAAATCGCCTCTTATGAGTTTACCGGCGAAGGAATGCGCCGGATGTACGAGAATGAAAAGTGGACGGTAGGCATCAAAAATTGGAAGCCGGCAAATGACATCACCGGCTTGGATATGCTGGAACGGCACAATGGGACAGACGAGCTGTTTGTACTGCTGTCGGGTTCCTGCACACTGATTTCCGCAGAAGAATTGGAAAATGGCTGGGCGTTTGACAAAGTAGAAATGCAGCCGGGGCGGGTATATAACATTCCGCGCACTCTGTGGCACAACACGATCACCCAAAAGGATACCAAAATGATTCTGATCGAGGATTCCAATACCGGAGAAAGCAACAGTGATTTTCACCGGCTGACAGCAGAAGACCTTAAAGCAATCCGGCAGCTGGTGCAATCCAAATAACCGTAAGAAAATGTATTGCCTGATGATGGCAGACTGAACATAGAAGATGGAGGATGTCATGAAATACGGTGTGCATCGGCTGACCTGGGGAAAGCACTTTGATCAGAATGACCTCAAAACCTTCTTCCGGCAGGTAAAAGAAACCGGCGCCGAAACAGTAGAAATGCGCCCGCCGGACGAAACCTTGCAGGGCGACCGAAAAAAAACAGCGGAAATCAGAAAATTGGCGGAAGAGATGGGAATCCAGCTGCTGTTTTGTTATGGGTATCCCAAGGGGATGGACATGCGGTCATCCGATCCTTTTATCCGGCAGTACGCCGTCGAGCATTTAAAGCGGGCGGTAGAAGCGGCTTATTACTTGGGCGGTACAGAAATCGGGGGTATTTTGTATTCCACATGGCCAACGGATTACCAGAACGATATGATTACTCCCGAAGTAAAATATGAGCGGACACAATACAGCCTGGAATGCATTCGTAAGGTCATTCCAACGGCGGAGGACTACCATATTCAGCTGAATATGGAAATCGCCAACCGGTTTGAAAATTATATCATCAATACGGTACAGGAGGGTCTGGATTTTATCCGTCAGGTAGAAAGCGATCACTGCGGCCTTCTGCTGGATGTCTTCCATATGAACCTGGAGGAAGACGACGTGCTTCAGGCGATCCGCTGTGCAAAGGGGCATATCGGACAGTTTCATGTATCGGAGCCTAACCGTCAGATCCCTTATCAAAACAAGCGAATCAACTGGCAGGAAATCGGCAGAACCCTGCGGGAAATCGGGTACGACGGCACAGTGACAATGGAAGCCGTGGTGGCCTTTGACGACGAAGCTTCCTATAACCTGCGCATGTGGCGCAACCAGATCGCAGACGCCGGCATGGAAGCACGGATCGCCGCGATGAAAGCAGGATTGATCTTTTTAAAACAGCAGTTTGAGCCGTCAGAGTTTTTAGAAAAGGCTCGGGCTTAATTTAAAAAAGAAAACGGACAAAAAACAGCAACTTTTTCTTGTTGCAAGAAGGGCTTACCCGATGCAGCCTTGGAACGCGTTCCCGGGTATGCCGGACGAGCAGCGGAAAAGGGGGGAGATCTTTTGCCCATTTTCCCGACGGATGAAAACCGGCAAGCTGACAGGAAAAGGAGAAATAGTATTATGAAATTCTTTATTGATACCGCCAATCTGGCTGAAATTGATGAAATGGTACGAACCGGCATCGTAGATGGCGTAACAACGAATCCCTCCATCATTGCGCGGGAGGGGAAGGATTTAAAAGAAACTCTGCTGAAAATCTGCGACATGGTGGAAGGTCCGGTCAACGGAGAGGTTCTGGCTCCGGATGCGGACGGCATGGTACGGGAAGCACAGGAAATCGCAGGATGGCATGAGAACATGGTGGTGAAAATCCCGATGACACAGGAGGGCATTACCGCTGTGTCCCGACTGTCCAAAATGGGAATCAAAACCAATGTGACCACCGTGTACGACGCCGCACAGGCCCTGATTGTCGCAAAGGCGGGCGCTACTTACGTCAGCCCCTTTGTGGGACGCTCTGACGATGTTTTGATGGACGGCCTGAAAATGCTGGAGGATATTGCGGAAATTTACCGGATCTACCATATCAAGACCCAGATCATCGCCGCCAGCATGAGAACCCCTACCTATGTGGTGGGTGCGGCGAAGGCAGGCGCGGATATTGCCACGATTCCCTACGAATGCATGAAGAAAATGTTCTGGCATCCCATGACCGACGTCAGTCTGGAGGGCTTTATGTCCGACTGGCAAAAAGCGATGGGCGACAAGAAGATTCTGTAAGCAAAAGGAGTAACAATGATGCGCAATATCGAGTATTTGGAGCAGCAGGCAAAGCAAATCCGCAGGCTGATTATCCGGTCCATCGGGAAAGCGGGCTCCGGGCATCCGGGCGGTTCCCTGTCCTGTGCAGACCTGATGGCAGCGTTATATTTTGACGTGATGAACATCAAGCCGGAAGAGCCCTTATGGGAGGATCGGGATCGGTTTGTGTTATCCAAGGGACACGCCTGCCCGGCGCTGTATGCCGCGCTGGCCATGAAAGGCTATTACCCAATGGAAGAGCTGGATCACCTGCGGGAGCTGGGTTCCATTCTGCAAGGGCATCCCTATTCGGGGAAGACCCCCGGTGTGGATGTTTCTACCGGTTCCCTCGGCCAGGGCCTGTCGGTGGCCAACGGCATCGCTCTGGGCGCCCGGCTGGATGGAAAGGACTATTACGTTTACTGCCTGATGGGAGATGGAGAAACCGAGGAGGGGCAAGTGTGGGAGGCTGCTATGAGCACCGTCCACTACCGTTTGGATCATGTGATCGCCTTTGTGGATTACAACCATCTTCAGATTGACGGTACCATCGAAGAAATTATGGGAAACGTGAATGTGGCAGGGCGTTTTGAAGCCTTCGGCTGGAACGTGCTGACGATTGACGGCCATAAGATTGAGGAAATTCTGCAGGCAATTGATTCTGCGAAAGAGACCAAGGGGATTCCTACGATGATCGTCATGAATACCGTAAAGGGCAAGGGCGTATCGTTCATGGAAAATCAGGTCGGATGGCATGGCAGTGCGCCATCTGTCGACCAGGTGGCTCAAGCGCTGAAAGAACTGGGGGAATAACGGATGAGTGAGCTGATCGCGACAAGAGACGCCTTTGGACAGGCTATCATAGAATTCGCAGAGAGCAATGAAAAAGTTGTGGTGCTGGATGCCGACCTGGCAAAAGCCACCATGAGCTGCAAATTTAAGGACGCATATCCCAACCGCTTTTTTGATATGGGAATTGCGGAATGTGATCTGGTAGGAACCGCCGCGGGCCTGTCAACCACGGGAAAAATCCCGTTCGCCTGCACGTTCGCAGTATTCGCAGCAGGCCGTGCGTTTGAGCAGATTCGCAATTCCGTAGCATATCCCCATTTGAATGTGAAAATTTGTGGAAGCCACGGCGGAATTTCAGTAGGCAAGGACGGCGCGACCCACCAGGCAGTGGAGGATTTGGCCGTAATGGCAGCCGTACCGAACATGGTTGTCCTGAATCCCGGTGATGCAGTGGAAATGCGGGCCGCAGTCAAGGCAATGATCGACTACGATGGCCCGGTGTATATCCGTCTGGGGCGCAATCCTGTTCCGGTGGTGTTTGATCCGGATACCTATTGCTTCCAAATCGGAAAGGGTATCAAAGTAAGAGAGGGCAAGGACGTGACCTTGGTCGCCACGGGAAGCCTGCTGGACATCGCCAATCAGGCGGCGGAAAAACTGCTGGCGGAAGGGATTCAGGCGGAAGTCATCAACATTGCGACGATCAAGCCCTTGGATAAGGATTTGATTGTGGAGTCCGCCAGAAAGACACAGCGGGTCGTCGTGCTGGAGGAAGGAATCATTGTGGGCGGGCTCGGTTCAGCAGTGGCTCATGCGCTTTCCGAGCAATATCCGGTTCCGATGCGTTATATTGGAATGGATGATTGCTTTGGCCAGTCGGGCGATTCTGCCGCTTTGATGGAATACTATGGCATGACGGCGGAAGAAACCGTTCGCAAGGTGAAAGAACTGCTGTGAGCCAGCAGTAACCGGAATATCAAATATTTTATCATTAGATGTTAGATCATTAGACTAAACAGAGAAAAGAGGGGTTGCCCGATCGCTGGGCGGCCCATCTTTTCTCTGTTGTATGTAATAAAACGTCCCGTACTTTCTGAAGCAATTGACGCAAGGTCGACGGAATCGACTGTATTCTCTTAGAATACGGGTATGAATGATTGCAAGGATATCGACGAGTTGGTCACTCATCACGGTAAAAGGATTGTTCTGATGGCAGTTGTTCCCGCAGGGTATTTTGTCAGCAATAAAAAACAGTCCATCCTATAGGATGGACTGTTTTTGGTGAACCATCGGGGATTCGAACCCCGGACACCCTGATTAAAAGTCAGGTGCTCTGCCAGCTGAGCTAATGATTCATCTGAGTTGAGAACTTGTATATTATAGCAATTGAACCGGGGCTTGTCAACACAAAACGGGATTTTTTTCATTTAAAACGCGTTTTGACCCGAAAAATAGAATTCCCCGCCGTGCTCTCATCATACGTCCGGGCGGGGAATCATTCCCCCGCCCGGAACATCTGAGTTTGCGTTTTAAAATTTATTCTTCGTCTTTTACGATCGTGCCGCTTTTTATCTGAAAGCGCTTCATCAGCTCTTTCAGCATTTCGGACTGGCTGGAAAGCTCTTCGCTGGCCGCCGCGCTTTCCTCTGCGGTTGCAGAGTTCGTCTGTGTAACGGAAGAAATCTGCATCATGCCGTTGTCCAGCTCTGTAATCGCTTTGGCCTGCTCGTTGGAAGCCTCGGCAATCCGATTGATCAGCTCGTTGACCTGACCGCTCTTTTCTACAATCTGGTCAAGCGATTTCGCGGTCTGATCTGCGATTACCATTCCCTTTTTCACAGAATCTATAGCTCTTTGAATCAGGTCAGAGGTAGTCGTGGTCGCCTGGGCACTCTTTGAAGCCAGACTGCGCACCTCGTCCGCTACCACGGCAAAGCCCTTGCCGGCTGAGCCTGCACGCGCCGCTTCTACGGCCGCGTTCAGCGCCAGAATATTCGTCTGCGCCGCAATATCGTCAATCACCTTGATGATATTCAAAATCTCCTTTGCCGCATGATCGATGTCGCGCATGGACTGCAGCATTTGGTTCATCTGCTCATTGCCCTGCTGCACGAACCGGATCGTTTCATTTGACAGCCCCTCCACAGAGGTAGCGTGGGACGCATTGTTCTTGACATGCTCAGAGACATTCTGCAAAGACGTATTCAGCGATTCCACCGTGCTGGCCTGCTCTGCAGAGTTCTGCGCCAGATTCTGCGCACCCAGAGCCATCTCTTCAGCGCCGGCGTTCACCTGGTACGCCGCCTGCGAAATTCCCTCAAAGGTTTCGTTGAGTGAATTCAAAATCCGGGCCAGCGATTCCCGAATCGGGGCGAAATCGCCGCGGTACTCCACACCGCTTTCTGTGGCCAGATTATTGCGGGACACCTCGTCCAGCACGTGGGAAATATCCTGAATATACAGTCGAAGCTGCTGCACGGTATGGCCCAAGGCACTGGAGAGGCGGGCAATTTCATCGCGGCCCTTCACCTGCGGCACATCGGTCTGCAGGTCGCCCTGCGCGAGCAGCTCGATTCTCTCGGTGGCTTCCTCGATCGGCTTGGCCAAACGAGTCGCAAACATCGCCGCGGCTACCAGAGTGATCAGCTGAAGCAGCACCGCAATGCCCACGTTGATCAGCAAGGTGCGGTACAGATCCTGCATGATCTGGCTGATCGGACGGGAAACCGCGATCGCCCATTTTTCAGGGCCGGAAATCTGTGTAAAGCCCACTTGTCTTTTCTGGCCCTGATAAACCGTGTACTGGATGCCGGTTTCTCCGGTTACTGCACGCCGGTACAGCTCCGCCACGGGCGCTACGCTTGGGTCCGTTTTAACCTTTTCGGCGTAATCCACCGGATTTGCTACCGTGTCTTTGGTGGGGTGCAGCACGGTTTTTCCGTCCTGGCTGATGACAAAAGCATACCCCTCGCCGCCGATTTTAATGGAATCGAGCATTTTGGCAAACGAGTCGTATGTCATTTCGCCATACATTACCTGGCCGCCGCTTGCCGGCGCACCGATGGTCACTGTCAGGTCGTCGCCGCGGCGGCTCTTGACCGGGTCGGCGATATAGGCCGCTCCGCCTTTCGCGGACTGGAACCATTTTTCCTGTGACACATTTCCATCCTGCTGTGTATTGCCCTGACTGTCGGCCAGCGCGAAATACACAAAGCCCTCCTGTCTGGCCTGCTCCTGCAAATACTGCTGCTGCACCGCCGCATCCGCAGAGTTTAACATTGCAGATTTCGCAACCTCCTCTACCTCTCTCCGGTACTCGTCCAGCTCAGAACCCAAGTACTGCTTGTAGGATTCCGCCAGATATGACGAGGTCTGCTCGGCCTGCGTCATGGAATTGAGGTAGGACAGCCAACAGGTAATTCCCGTAGCCATTATGTTGGTGAACAGCACCAGTATCATTATGAAAAGATGCAACTTTCTTTTTAAAGATTTCACAGCGTCTATTCTCTCCCTTGCGAAAATTTAACCGGGTCGAAAAATAATAGCCGGCACCCGTATTTCGGCTACTGACAGGGCTTTCTACCTTTTACAATATACCTAATTATAATTATCGGCCGATGTGTGCTTTTTTTGAATGAAAATAGCATGAAAAACGAAAAAAGATGGAGAAATTACGAGCTATTAAAGAATAACTGTAGAATTTTGTCAGTTTGCGAAATTTGCTGTATTTTTCAGAAAAAGCATCAAAACTCTATAGAAGCAACTTGGAATACACTCTAGTTCAAAAACGGCGATTCTGTTCTTCTTCTCCTCCGGTGAAAAGGAATCAACCTTTTTTTGAGGGATAGGACGATACGGAAAAACCTTTGTCACATCGGCGAAAAATTCCGGATTGCGGAAAGGAAAGCATATTCTCCATAAAAAAAGATCCTGCCTTCCGGCAGAATCTTTTTAAGTCAATTATTTCGAGAGTTTATCCATTACGCCGATAATCTCATCGATTTTTTTCTGCTGCTCTTCGCTGCCCAGTGCCTGACTGACGCAGCCGGTCAAATGCGCATGCAGCACCTCGCGGTTAATACTGCGCAAAATCGCCTGTGTGGCCATCAGCTGGTTGGAAATATCGATACAGTACCGATTCTCCTCAACCATGCGGATCAGGCCGTCGATCTGGCCACGGGCCGTTTTGAGCATCCGCAGCGTTTTTTCTCTGTCTGCCTGCATCCTTACCACCTCCCTATTCGGAGCCGGATCAGCCGAACAGCCCCTTCTTCTCTTTCACAGAAACCAGCTTGTAGCCGGCATCCTCCACCACTTTCGAAAATTCCTCGTCCGGCACGTCGCGGCTGAGGGTAACAGTGGCCTCTTTGTGCTTCAGGTTTACCTTGGCCTGTACGCCCTCGATTCCATTCAGAGCCTTTTCCACGCGCGCCTGGCAATGCTCGCAGGTCATTCCTTCAATTGCAAGTAACTTTTTCATAGTACCGTTTCCTTTCTGATTTGTCAAATTTCCGTTTCCCCGTCAAACCGGCGGCGGGGCTTAAAGAATTTCAGACGCAGGGCGTTCGTCACCACGCACACGGAGCTGAGGCTCATCGCCGCCGCCGCGAACATGGGGTTCAGCTTCCAGCCCAGCAGCACGTAGAACACGCCGGCTGCCAGCGGGATGCCGATACTGTTGTAGAAAAACGCCCAGAACAGATTTTCTTTGATATTGCGAATGGTCGCGCGGCTCAGCTGAATCGCTGTCACCACGTCCATCAGATCGCTCTTCATCAGCACAATGTCTGCGGATTCGATGGCGATATCGGTACCGGCGCCGATGGCGATGCCGACATCGGCCCTAGCCAGTGCGGGGGCGTCGTTGATGCCGTCGCCGACCATGGCCACACGCTTGCCGGACTCCTGTATGGAGCGGACTTCTTCTTCCTTATCCTGCGGCAGCACCTCCGCTACTACGCGGTCGATGCCCATTTGCCTGCGGATCGCTTCGGCCGTGCGTTTGTTATCGCCGGTCAGCATGATCACATCGATGCCCATTGCGGTAAGCTCACGCACCGCCTGACGGCTGGTGGGCTTGATCACGTCGGCCACGGCGATCACGCCGAGAAGCTGGCCGCCCTTTGCGAAGAACAGCGAGGTCTTCCCCTGCTCGGAGAAGGCTTCGGCCTGCTGCTGCAGAGCGCCGGTATCTACCTTCTGCTCCTGCATCAATGCAAGGTTACCGGCCGCATACGGCTCGCCGCCGATGCTGGTGAGGATTCCGCGGCCCGAAACAGCCTGGAAGTCCCCGACCGGCGAAAGCTCCAGAGTGAGCTCGGCGGCCTTTTCGACGATCGCTTCCGCCAGCGGATGCTCCGACGGCTTTTCGATCGACGCGGCGGCGGTGAGCAGCTCCTGCTCCTGGATGCCGGGGGCGGGAAGAATATCTGTTACCCGGGGCTTGCCTTCGGTGATGGTGCCCGTTTTATCGAGCACCACAGCGCCCACGGTATGCGCAGTTTCGAGCGCTTCGGCCGATTTGATCAGGATGCCGTTGGAAGCGCCCTTGCCCGTACCGACCATGATGGCCACAGGAGTCGCCAGACCGAGCGCGCAGGGGCAGGAAATCACGAGCACCGCAATCGCGATGGAAAGCGCGAACTCAAACGACTGCCCCAGCACCAGCCAGACGACAGCGGCCAGCAGGGCGATCACGATAACGATCGGGACGAACACACCGCTGATCTTATCCGCCAGCTTTGCGATCGGCGCTTTGGAAGAGCTGGCTTCTTCCACCAGCTCGATAATCTGCGCCAGAGTGGTGTCGCCGCCTACCTTTTTGGCTTCCATCTTGAAAAATCCGGTTTTGTTCAGCGTAGCGGCGATGACGGAATCGCCCACGGTCTTTTCGACCGGGATGCTCTCGCCGGTAAGCGCGGACTGGTCAACCGCGGAGGAGCCCTCCACGATCACGCCGTCGACCGGGATGCTCTTTCCGGGGCGGATCAGCACGATGTCGCCCACTCTGACCTGCTCGACGGGGATTTCCACTTCTTTTCCGTCGCGCAGTACCTCCGCCGTTTTCGGCGCCAAATCCATCAACTTTGAAATCGCTTCAGAGGTTTTGCCCTTTGAGCGCGCCTCCAGATATTTACCGAGGGTGATCAGCGTTAAAATCGTACCCGCGGACTCAAAATACAAATCCATCAGGTAATGGTCAGCCATCATCATATCGCCCATGCCCAGCGCATAGCCAATTTTATAGATGGCGAAAATGCCGTAGGCAATCGCCGCCGTGGAGCCAATGGCGATCAGCGAATCCATGTTGGGCGAACGCTTCCACAGCGTTTTGAAGCCAACCTGGAAATATTTGCGGTTCACGTACACGATCGGCATCAGCAGAAGCAGCTGGGTAAACGCAAACGGAATCCCATTCTCTGCGCCGTGGAACGCGTTTTTGATCATATCCGGCACCGGCAGGCCGATCCACTCTTTCAGCATGTGGTGCATCGCCAGGTACATCAGCGGAATCCAGAACGCAAACGACACAATCAGCCGCATGCGCATGGATTTCAGCTCTTCCTGAACCGGGTCCACCGTTTTCTGCGCGGCCGGAGCCGCCCCGTGGGTAAAGACGCTGGCGCCGTAGCCCGCGCTTTCCACCGCTGAAATAATGCTGTTGTCATCGAGAATACTTTCATCAAAATGAACCGTCATGCTGTTTGAAAGCAGGTTGACGTTTACGTCCTCCACGCCCTCCAGCTTTTTTACGCTCTTCTCCACCGCGGCGGAGCAGGCGGAGCAGCTCATTCCGGTCACATTATATTTTTGATTCATATAGCCACCTCCCTATACCCCGGGTGGGGTGTACCTATACTTTACTCCCTCCGTGCGTGTTTGTCAAGAGTAACAGAAATTTTTTCTTTAAAGATAGCCTGCCCGAATTCTGATCTTTCTATTTTTTTGAAAATTTTTGTTTTTTATATGGCGGCTTTTATGCGGGGATTTCTGCGGGAGCCGGGCGTTTTTTCATGCCAGGAGAATTTCCTTATCTTCTTTTTATTATGGTACAAATTTCAAATGGTTTTTTTCTTTATCGATTTGCTGCAGAGATCGCTTTTACTGGTGCAGAGCCTAATTTTTAGGTCGGGCGGGTAGTTGTTTTCTTTTTGGTCGTTGCATTGAAAGAGTGAATTTTTCTGCGGGTTTCCCGCGGTGTGCGTGCGGGCACAGCTTGCCTGCGGGTGCCCCCGCGTGGGGTTTCTGCTGGCGCAGGGCTTGCCCCTCGTGCCGGGGCGGGCACTTCCTTTCGTGAAAGGACGAAAGGAAGCAAAGGCCTTCCAAAGGGCACCTTTGGAATCCGTTTTTGGGGAACGATCCCTGACTGCGGAAACGAAAGCTGCCCGTAAGGCGCTCCATTGAAAATGACCACTCTCCGGGTTTCATCTGGAAACAAGTCTTACTGTCCCGTCTGTCGGCGGGCATTTTCAGAGCGCTCTCGCTGGCTCGGTGTTTTTTGTGCGGCTTCGCCGCGTGTTTTTGCTGGCGCAGGCTTGCCTGCGGTGCTTTTTTTGTGAGTTTCTGCTGGCGCAGGCTTGCCCCTCGTGCCGGGGCGGGCACTTACTTT
>NZ_AKFU01000020.1:0-50116 GCF_000277625.1 Clostridium sp. MSTE9 | reverse complement strand
GGACACAACGCGCTTTTCAGAGCAATCCTCTTACATATTCCACCAAGGGAGCGATCGATGCTTCCTCGATAAAATCCACGGATTTTCCATACGTTTCCAGCATCAGACGATCCTCGTCCGTCCGCTCTTCCGGCGCTTTCGAATCAATCGTCATTTTCTTCATCATCGCCATCATGCCCCGGTGAACCGGCCCCAGCCTGCCGTAATCCATCGCACCGCGCAGATGGAACACCTTGAGCTTTTCCCTTTGCTCCGGGGAGAAATTCCGATTCAGAATCTCCGAATAATCCGTTATCGCCGGGTTTGCCAGCCCCACTGTAAATACCACCAGCGGCGGACAGGGATACTTCGCCACCAGGTCCACGCCGGCAATCCCGCCGGCATACAGACCGCCGCCATACACAACCACATCATATTCCCGCAAAGATGCCGGCGAAACGGCAGAGCGCTCCAGAAGCTCCGCTCCCAAATCGCGGGCAATCCACTGCGCGTATTGCCTGGTCGAACCGTATTTTGACTGATAGATCACCGCAATGCGCTTCATTTGTGTTCCTCCATCCTCTGTTATCCGATCACCATGCCGCCATTGACGCCAAGCACCTGGCCGGTGATAAAATCCGACCGGCTATCCGCCAGAAAGAACACAGCCTCCGCAATGTCACGGCAGGTGCCGAGCATACCGAGCGGCGTTTCTTCGCAGAGCTGCTCGAGCGTTTCCGCCGAAAGCGCACCGTTCATCTCGGTGTCGATTACCCCGGGGGCCACACAGTTCACCTGAATGCCCGAAGGCCCAACCTCTTTTGCCAGGGCGCGCGTCATACCGATCACCGCGGCCTTGGCGGCGGAGTAATGCACCTCGCACGAGCCGCCGATCTGCCCCCACATGGAAGAAACGTTGATGATCTTCCCGCTGTGGCGTTGGATCATCCCCTGCAGCGCACGGCGGCTGCAATAGAACGCGCCGTCCACGTGTACCGCGAACATCCTGCGCCAGTCGTCGTCCGTCAGGTCGGTAAACAGCTTCTGCTGTGCGATTCCGGCATTGTTCACCAATACGTCGACTCCGCCGAAGTGCACCTCCGCCTCGTCAAACATCCGCTCCACCTGCTGCCGGTCGGCAACGTCGGCGCGAACGGGCAGAACCCGTTCTCCCGCGCAAACACCAAGCTGCCGCTCCAGCAAATCCGCCAGTTCCCGCGCCTGTTGTTCACTCGTATTGTAATTCAGCGCCACCCGGTACCCTGCAAGAGCAAAGCGGCGTGCGATCTCACTGCCAATGCCCCGCGAGGCCCCGGTGATCAAAACTGTTTTGCGCTGTTCCAAGCTCATTCCTCCCAAACCGCGTCCTGTTCCATGTTCCCGGTCAGCATCATCAGCACTGAAAGAGCCGCAACCGGGGCCGTTTCCGTGCGGAAAATCCGCGGGCCCAGTGTCGCCACCTGCGCGCCGTTTTGCCGGGCCAGCTCTACCTCGTCCTGCGCAAAGCCGCCTTCCGGCCCAATGAACAGAGAAATCCGCTCCTCGTTTTCCAGACCCAGGCTGCGCAGGCTCTGCCCGCCGCCCTCGTAAAAGAACAGCAGCCTGCCGCCGTCCGCCGCGGCCTGCTCCACCGCCTTCGCATACGGCGTAATTTCCGCAACCTCCGGCACGATTCCACGGCCGGACTGCTTCGCCGCCTCCAGCGCGATTTTCTGCCAGCGCTCCGTCTTTTTCCGCACCGCTTTTTCGTCCGGGCGGGACACACACCGCGCGCTGAGCACTGGCACCACGCGGCACGCGCCGCACTCAACTGCCTTCTGCACTACAGAGTCCATCTTGTCCGCCTTGGGCAAAGACTGATACACCGTCACAAAAACAGAGGGTTCGCTGATGCTTTTCGCCTGCTCCAGCACACGCACCTGTGCGCGGTTCGATTCTGTCTGCAGCAGCACACAGCGGTAATCCGTCCCGCGCCCGTCGCACAGGGTCAGCGCTTCCCCCTCCCGCATCCGCAGGGATTTGACGATATGCGCCCCGTTTTCCCCATCCACCCAGGGCTCGTCCCCCGGTGTGCAGGGAAAATCGATAAAAAATCTCGGCATGCAATCTCACTCTTTCCGGCCGGCGGCCTGTTCTCATCATTCGCTTTATTATATTCCAGGCAAAAAGGGAAAGTCAATCCCAGCAAGGCGAAGAGAACTTTTCCTTCTTTTTGTCGGGAGAAAAACCGCCGGTTTTGCAGTAAAAAGATCAGAAAGCAGCTTCTTTCAATATCATCAAAACTTGCTCTCGATTTTCGCTCCAAAACCGCTTTTCTCCTCAACCCTACATCTGTTTGGCCCGTAAAGAAATAAAGCATTTGGAAAATTTTTCTGTAATAATACGATTTTACTGATGATCAGCTCGTTATTTCAGCCCTGAAAAGCAGCCGCCGCAAATAAGGAAATCGTCTTGCCATCATCATCGAAACTTGCACTTCTCACAGCGCAGGCAGGAAATCCAACCCGCATTTCACGGGTCAGGCAACCGGGTCACCTATTTAAAAGCAAAATTCTCTGTCTCTTGCTTCGCTTTGTGGCAGGCTTTCCCCACCCCGATCGCTCATCCAAAAACGACACAAACGTCAGAATCCCCCGCCGGGCCCGGCGGGGGATTCTGTTCACACCGCAGGCATAAACCGCGGCAACTCTATTATTTGGTCCAACGAAAACGAGATTATTCCTTCGCTCTCGCTTCCAGATCTTCGTAAGCCTTCTTCGCATCTTCCTCGGCCTTGTCGAACAGCTTCTCCGCACGATCGGGGAACGCACGGGTCAGCGAGCTGTAACGAACCTCGCCCAGAATAAAGTCGCGATAGCTCTCGGTGGGAGCCTTGCTGTCCAGCTGGAAGGGATTCTTGCCCTCGTCTGCACGGCGGGGATCGAAGCGGTAGTTGTGCCAGTAACCGGAAGCAACCGCTTTCTTCTCTTCTGCCTGTGCAACGGTCATGCCGCCCTTAATACCATGGTTGATGCAGGGAGCATAAGCGATGATGAGGGACGGGCCATTGTAGCTCTCCGCCTCGTGGAACGCCTTCAGGCACTGGTTGTAATCAGCGCCCATCGCAACATGAGCAACATATACATAGCCGTAGGTCATGGCGATTCCGGCCAGATCCTTCTTCTTGATCGCCTTACCGGTCGCCGCGAACTGAGCCACAGAGCCGGTAGGTGTCGCCTTAGACGCCTGTCCGCCGGTGTTGGAGTACACCTCGGTATCGAATACCAGGATGTTCACGTTCTCGCCGGAAGCGATGACATGATCCAGACCGCCGAAGCCGATGTCGTATGCCCAGCCGTCGCCGCCGAAGATCCACATGGATTTCTTCGCGAGGTAATCGCTGTCATCCAGAATCAGGCCTGCCAGTCTTGCGAGCTCGCCGCCCTTCTGCAGAGCCTTCTCCAGCTCTGCCAACAGAACAGTGGCAGCCTTCTTGTTTTCACCGCTGCTCGGCAGGGTGTCGATATATTTCTGGCAAGCTTCCTTCAGCTCTGCAGGTGCCTCATTCAGCGCCAGAATATTCTCAACATAATCGATCAGGCGGTTGCGGACGGCCTTCTGGCCCAGAGCCATACCAAAGCCAAACTCGGCGTTGTCCTCAAACAGGGAGTTCGCCCATGCGGGGCCGCGGCCCTGACGGTTCACGGTATAGGGAGTCGCAGGTGCGGAACCGCCCCAGATGGAGGAGCAGCCGGTCGCGTTCGCGATAAACATTCTGTCGCCGAACAGCTGGGTCGCCAGCTTGGCATAAGGAGTTTCACCACAGCCCGCGCAAGCGCCGGAGAATTCCAGCAGCGGCTGGTGGAACTGGCTGCCCTTTACGGTGGTTTCCTTAAACTTCTCAAGCACTTCCGGCTTCTCAGAGAGAGTTCTGCCGTATTCAAATACTTCCTCGCCGGCCAGCTGAGTGTCGATCGGCTTAAGGACCAGAGCCTTGTTGCCCTTCATGCCCGGGCAAACCTGCGCGCAGGAGCCGCAGCCGGTGCAGTCGAGGGTGGAAACAGCGATGGTGAACTTCAGGCCCGGCAGACCGTTCAGGTCTTTGGACTTGGTCTGTGCGGGAGCGTTCGCCAGCTCTTCGGGAGTCATGACGAGCGGGCGGATAACCGCATGCGGACATACATAGGAGCAGAAGTTGCACTGAATGCAGTTTTCGGGCTGCCACTCGGGAACATCCACAGCGATGCCGCGCTTCTCATAAGCGGCGCTGCCCTGCGGCACGGTGCCGTCCGCGTAATCCTTAAAGGTAGAAACTGTCAGCTTGCTGCCGCGGAATGCGTTGACCGGGTCAAGAACGTTCTTCACATAGCTGACCAGCTCGGGACGGTCACCCTTGATCACCTTCTCAGCCTCAGTATCGGGAGCATTCTTCCAGCTCTCAGGTACCTGAACCTCAACAAAGCCATCCACACCGCGGTCAATCGCCGCATGGTTCATCGCAACAACCTTGTCGCCCTTCTTGCTGTAGGACTTGGTTGCAGCTGCCTTCATGAATTCCACAGCCTGCTCAATCGGGATGATGTTCGCGATTTTAAAGAACGCTGCCTGCAGAATCGTGTTAATGCGTCCGCCAAGGCCCAGTTCCTTACCAATCTTGATACCGTCGATGGTGTAGAAGTGAATGTCGTTCTGCGCGATGAATCTCTTCATCTTGCCGGGCAGACGATGATCCAGCTCTTCCACATCCCACGGGCAGTTGAGCAGGAAGCTTCCGCCCTTTTTCAGGTCTTCCACAATATCGTACTTGTCGATATAAGAGGGGTTGTGGCAGGCAACGAAGTCCGCCTGAGAAATATAGTAGGTGGATTTGATCGGCTTGTCACCAAAACGCAGGTGAGAAACCGTCAGACCGCCAGATTTCTTGGAATCGTAATCGAAATAGCCCTGCGCGAACATGTCGGTGTGGTCACCGATGATCTTAATGGAGTTCTTGTTTGCGCCAACGGTACCGTCCGCGCCAAGGCCCCAGAATTTGCAGGAATGTGTTCCCTTGGGAACCGTGTTTACACGCTCAATGATGGGCAGAGACAGGTGAGTCAGGTCATCCACAATGCCGATGGTGAATCTCTTCTTCGGCGCCTCGGCCTGCATGTTGCGGTATACGGCGATAATATCGTCCGGGGTGGTGTCTTTGGAACCGAGGCCATAACGGCCGGAGTACACGGACACATCAGAGAAATCGCTGTCGGACAAAGCAGCCAGAACATCCAGGAACAAGGGCTCGCCAATGGAACCAGGCTCCTTCGTTCTGTCGAGAACAGAAATCTTCTTCACGCTCTTCGGCAGCTCGTCAAGCAGATACTTCGCAACGAAGGGACGATACAGGTGAACCTTCAGCAGACCAACCTTTTCGCCTGCGGCGTTCAGGTAATCAATGACCTCTTCGGTACAGTCGCAAACAGAGCCCATGGCCACAATGACACGATCTGCTTCGGGGTGTCCATAATAGTTGAAAGGCTTATAGTCTGTGCCGAGTTTCGCGTTGACCTTGTTCATGTAGTCAATCACAATCTCGGGCACGGCGTCATAATAAGGGTTGCTGGCTTCTCTGGCCTGGAAGAAGATATCGCCGTTCTGGGCGCTGCCGCGCAGTACGGGATGCTCCGGATTCAGCGCACGGCGGCGGAACGCAGCCACAGCGTCTTGATCGAGCATATCGTCCAGATCCTTGTAATCCCACACAGAAACCTTCTGAACCTCGTGAGAAGTACGGAAGCCGTCAAAGAAATGGAGGAACGGAACTCTGCCGCGGATAGCAGCCAGATGCGCAACCGCACCCAAATCCATAACCTCCTGCGGGTTATTGGAGCACAACATGGCGAAACCGGTCTGGCGACAGGCATAAATATCGGAATGATCGCCAAAGATAGAAAGTGCATGAGTTGCAAGGGCACGCGCAGAAACATGAATTACTGCGGGCAGCAGCTCGCCAGCCATCTTGTACATGTTCGGAATCATCAGAAGCAGGCCCTGAGAAGCGGTATAGGTTGTCGTCAGCGCGCCTGCCGCCAAAGAGCCATGCACCGCACCGGCCGCACCAGCCTCAGACTGCATTTCCGTAACCTGAACCTCTCTGCCGAACAGATTTTTCAGTCCATTTGCGGCATACTTGTCCGTTTCATCCGCCATCACAGAGGAAGGCGTGATCGGATAGATGGCAGCAACGTCCGTAAACGCATAAGATACATGCGCCGCGGCGGTATTGCCGTCTATGGTTTTTGTTTTTCTTGCCATGTAATAATTTCCTCCTTTAAGGATACAAATTAGGAAGCGAGCGTATCAGTTTGCACAGCCCTATACCTTTCTGTGCCTTCGTTTATTCTAACATTTTTTTACTATAGTGTAAAGGCTGACGGTTCCGAATTTTGGCTTTTCAGTGTATTTTTCGAAAAAGCAATTAAAGCAACTTTTTGGCTCAAAAAATGTCGGCTCTGCCGGGTCGGGGGCTATTTTTCCCCATTTTGGCGGCAATCGGGGCAAAATAGTCGGGCATTGGATTCTATATCCCGCTTGCAGGGTCTCAACTGCGCGCGCCCTGCGCTGCACGGGCGCAGGCGGTTTGACATGTCTGCTCCCGATACGATACAATAGAAATTAACTAATCTGATCGGGCTCTTCGGAATGTCACCGAGTTATTTTACAATTTGAAAGGGGAAAAAATACATGCCTCCCGAACCTGCGGGCATATTATCCGGCGCACCCATGCTGCTCAGCATGCAAACCGCCGAAACCGTCAATCCAGACTTTAATCCGTTTGTTTCACTGCTGATTCTGTTTCTTCTGATTCTGGTCAACGCATTTTTCGCGGCTTCTGAAATCGCCATCATTACGCTCAACGACAACAAGATTCGAAAAATGGCGGAGGACGGCGATAAAAAAGCGGAAAAAATTCTGAGGCTGACGGAAAACTCCAGCCGGTTTCTTTCCACCATCCAAATTGGCGTTACGCTTTCCGGATTCCTGACCTCCGCATCGGCTTCCCAAAGCTTTGCGGCGATTCTGGCGGAAAAATTGAGCTTCCTGCCGATTTCCACCTCCTTGCTGCACGGCGTCTCCACCGTACTTATCACCATCATCCTGTCTTACTTCTCGCTTGTCCTGGGTGAACTGGTGCCGAAGAAGATCGCCATGCAAAAGGCCGAGGCGCTCAGCTTTCGCTTTATCGGCATTTTAAGCGCCACAGCTTCGATCTTCAGCGTTTTCATTTCGTTCCTCACGGTTTCCACTAACTTTGTTCTGAAACTGCTGGGCCTTGACCCGAACACCACGGAAGATACCGTCACAGAGGAAGAGATTCTGATGATGGTCGATGTTGGCGAAGAAAAGGGCCTGATCATCGGCAGCGCCAAAGACATGATCGAAAACATTTTCGATTTTGCCGACACCACAGTGGAAGAAATCATGACGCACCGCACCGACGTGGGCGCGGTAGAGGATACCAGCTCCATCAGCGACGTCGTGGCCCTGGCCATAGAAGAGGGGTATTCCCGCATTCCGGTATTCCATGAGGACCTGGACACAATCCTTGGCATTATTTATGTGAAGGATTTGCTGAAATATGTAGGCAGCGAGATCAACAGCAGCGTAAAAATCACCGATCTGATGCGCCCCGCGTACTTTGTGCCTGAAACAAAGCGCTGCACGCAGCTGTTTACCGAAATGACCGAGAATAAAGTACAGATTGCCGTGATCGTCGACGAATACGGCGGCACCTCGGGCATCATCACGATGGAAGACCTGCTGGAAGCCATCGTGGGCAACATTCAGGATGAATTCGACGATGAGGAAGAAGAAATCCGCCGCGTCAGCGACAACAGCTACACAGTGGAGGGCAGCACCTCAATCGATGAAATATCCGACCTGGTGGGCGTCGACCTGCCGGAGGGCGATTACGATACCATTGCGGGCCTGGTGGTCGAAAATCTGGGCCGCATTCCAAAACCCGGCGAGCATCCCACAGTTCGCGTGCAGAATCTGGCGCTGACCGTGCAGGAGGTAGAGGAAAACCGTATTTCCCGCCTGTTGATCGTCAAGGATCTCACACCGCCGCCCCCGGAGGGGCAAAGCGGGGATAAAAACGCTCTGTCGGCTAAGGCGGACTCCTCTAAGGAGCACCACCACCATCACCACCTCTCCTCGTTTATCGATACGGAATCGTAATTCATTCGTAACTGTCAGCCCCGCGCCGAATGCTCGGCGTGGGGCTTTTATTCTGCCTACACCATAACTCTTTAGAATTCATTTACAAATGCGCCCCGATCGGTTTTAGGAGCCGATCGGGGCGCATGTTTCGTACTCACTTTGCAGTCAAAGTTTTTTCAGCGTGCCGTCTTTCAGTTTTCCTTTGCCGGTTTAGAAAGATAGCTCATCGCGAAAGCAATCAGTGCGGAGAAAGAGCAGAGGATACAGACGGGAGTCTGCAAGGTGCTTTTCGCCCAAATGGCCAAAGAGCCATTAACAGTGACCACAGAAACGATTTGAATCGCAACCAGGCAAAGAGCGGTCAGTATCGCTAAGATCAAGAAGAAAAGAAAAATATTGTTTATTACACCTTTCATCGTACATCAACCCCCTATAATGGGCAAAAACCCCAAAGCGACCAAGGCGCCTACCAGAACGAGCGGAATCAAATAATGGAAAATCAAAGGCTTGAACATCACGCTGACATTTTCCACCCCGGCAATACTGCTGGAGATAAAAATCGGGGAGGACATCGGGGGCGAGCAGCCCTCTGTAGAAACAAAGAGCAGGAAAGCTACCACAGCGGTAACGGGGGGAACACCCACAGCCACCATGGCGGAATATGCAACCAGGCCAAGGCTGACCGTGGTTGCGGTAGCATTCAACGGGCCGGCCACGAGCGCGATGACGAATCCGATCAGAAGGATCATGGCAACCTTCGGCAGATTCAGGCCTCCCAGAAGAGTGCTCAGGCCATCTCCAAAACCGATCAAAGTCAAGGCGGAGCTCCCGGTCAAGGCAAACAGAGAAACCGCTCCGCAGGAACAAACTGTTTTGGAAGTAGAAGAGAGAAGCTGCTTCCAGCCGTCCCAGGTTTTCGGCAGCAATTTACGGCCCAAAACCAGGCAGATGGACATGATCAATACCGGAACCCAGATGATAATATTGATGGCGCCCACGGCCTTCTCACCAAAGGAAGCCTGATTTTTCAGCACGGAGCTGACAGGGCCAATGGTCAGAAGCAGCGGTACGATGATGCCCAAAAACATAAGTAACGACGTGCCGCCCTGTTTGATCGCAACGCTCAGTTTTTCTGCCTTGCTGGATAAAGCGGGAATCTTGTATTTCGATACATAGTAACGGACTACAAGCAGGCGATAGGCCAGGGCCCAAAATGCACCGCACAGCAGGGGCAGGTACAGATCCCCATAACTGACGGCCTGCGCGATGGGAGCAAAGCTCAGCATCAGGAACAGAGAAGAAGCAGCCGGGCCACAGATGCCAAGGTCTGCATTGCCGGTGTTCATGGTGGCGGCCACATCCTTCGGCCATCCGGATTCCAGCATCCAGGGAACGGTGATGGAACCCACTGTGGCGGAATTGGCGCTGCTCGCGCTTGCTACCATTCCAAACAACCCGCTTGCACAGGCAGAAACATAGGCCGGGCCGCCGCGGACACGCCCCAACAGGGAGTTCAGAATGTTAACCAGATGGTTGATGATGCCCGTTTTTGTCATGATAGACGCCATCACGGTAAACAGGATAATGGCGGCCATAACGTTTTCCTGTATCGCATCGGTAAAACTGCTGGCCAGTGTGGCGGGAATCTGATTAACCCCGTTGAAAGCGCAGGCGATGATCATTCCTAAAAACATCGCCTCCGCGATGGTCCGTTTTAATCCCAGATACCAAAACATAACAAACAGAATATAGACCACAAAGGCCCAAATTCCAATTCCGATCTGCATGAATAGATCCTCCTTTTACAACTCTTTTTATCAAGATCGGGGGAGCCATTGGGTATTTACAATGTCGTGCATCGTCCCTGTTTTCGCCAGGGATGTGACCTTTTCCGCGATGAAAGGAATCATCGCATCGGCAAGATCGGCCGTAGTGCCGCCGATGTGCGGCGTGATAATGACATTGGGACATTGCAGAAGCTGGGCCGTAACAGCGGAATTTTCATCTTCCACACAATCCAGTCCAACCCCGGCCAGATGGCCTTTCTGCAAACTCTCCAGCAAAGCGGCATCGTCGATCAAACCGCCTCTGGCGGTATTCAGCAAATATGCTGACGGTTTCATCGCGGCCAGCTGTTCTGCACCGATCATATGCCTGGTACTGTCCAACAGGGGGACGTGGAGGGAGATCAGGTCCGAAGTGGACAAGAGCTGATCCAGCGGCACAAAGGTCATGTGATGCTGCTGTTCCACTTCTCCCGGCAGGCGGATCGGATCGTAATACTGCACCCGGGCGCCAAAAGCCTGCGTCAGCGCGGCGACACGTCGGCCGATACTTCCCCCTCCGATGATCCCTACGGTTTTGTAATTCAGGGAAAAAGAAGCGTTTCCGTAAATTCCCCGATCCCAATTTCCGGACTGCACGTTATGGCAGTAGCCCAATATTTTGCGGCTCAGCAGGATCATCAGGCCCAAAGTCAGTTCCGCTACGGCGTAGGCGTTGACGCCGGGAGTATTAGCCACCATAACGCCGCGCTTTCCGGCTGCCTCAATGTCCACCGAATCATATCCGGCGCCCCAGCGAATCACGGCTTTCAGGTTGGGGTTATGTTCGATCACGCCCTCCGGGGTTTTTAAAATGCGGACGATGATACACTCCGCGTCGGTCATGGCATCGTATTCCTCCTGCGTCAGAACCGAGGTGACACGATGTTCTGGAAGAAGCGACTGAAAGTGTTCCAATGTACCGGTAGGGTAAGGGCCTGCAAGGATGATGTTCATGCTTTTGCCCCTTCCGTTTGAATGCGGGCAGCAATCTCGCGCATCAGCGCCTCGCTGGGATTTTTCCGGTCGATTTTGGACGTTTCTACAATCAGCGGGTACAGTCCTACGCCGCATTCCGCAGCTACTTTACGAAAGACCGACATAAACGAGGAGTGAGCGCCGCTGTAGCCCAAAACCAGATCTCTGGGTTTGATGGGGGTATGATACCCTTCCTTTTCCATGATAGGAATCAGTTCCTGATCCTCAAAATCCAGAAGCTGATAAAGGTCAACCTCCTGCGCAGCTCCTTTCATCTGCATCAGCGCGACAGCTACTTCCGTGGGAAGGTTGCCGGCGCTGCGGGCCATGCCGAGCAGACCGCAGTCCAGTACATCCACCCCATTTTCGTAGGCGGCCAAAGCATTGCCGGTACTCAGCCCCAGATTATTGTGGCAGTGGAAACCGACAGGAATATGTAAGCGGTCTTTCAAAGCCTTGACATATTCACCGGCATCCTGCGGCAGCATCGTACCGGCAGAATCCATAATGGTGATTTCATCCAGACCATGGGCCTCCAACTGGGCAGACTCTTCGGCCAATTCCTCCGGGGAAAGCAGATAGGCTTTCATCAGAGAGTACCGTGCCGTGATGCCGTGCTTTTTGACATCCTCAATCACGTGATAAATCTTCTCACCGTCACCGGCGTCCATACCAATGCGCAGAAAAGAGATTCCTTTCTCTGCCGCCATGGCTACGTTTTCCGGTTCATAACGCTTGGCGTTTAAAAACATGCCGATTTCTGCCTGAGACAGGTAAGGGTGGATCAAATCCAGATAAGCGGCGTCGCTGATTGGGGCAGGACTCCCCTTTTCTGTCGCACCAAGCCCTTTTGCATTGCCCATTTCGATGATGCGGATATTGCTGCGGATCAAGCCTTCGATCATCAGCCTGGTCAGCTCAGGGGAAAAGCCGTTGCCAACCACATTCGCGCCATCGCGCAGCGTACAATCCATAATTTTCACAAAATCACTCCTCAATCAAGCTAATTGATGTATTTTTTCACCACAATTACCATACAGGAAATCCGATCAAATGTGAAACACAGGTATTTTTTCGGCTCAACAAAAAATTTTTGTCCCTCAGTCAAAATTTCTGCGTTTTGACAAACATCTATAAGTCAGGTATTCTGATTTAGAAAGAATCATTTGTGAAATATGGATTGCTTGAGGAGGTAGAGTATGGATACCGCCAGTCTTTATTATTTTACAGAGGCGGCCAAAGACCTGAATTTTACGCAGACAGCCAACCGCTTGTTCTTGTCGCAGCAAAATTTGAGCAATCACATTGCCAGAATGGAAACGCTTTTGGGGTGCAAGCTGTTTCAGCGAAAACCAAAACTGGAGCTGACCTACGAAGGGGAGCTGTTTCTCTCTTATGCCAAGGAGGCCGTTGCGTCAGAAGGCAATATCATCGCAACGTTAAAATCCATTCAAAATGAAAACGCAGGCGAATTGCGCATTGGCATTACAACACCCCGCGCCAGTATCATTGTGCCCGAAATGATAGAGGTTTTCAATGCGGCTCATCCAGGAATCCATATCAAGCTGTTTGACCAACCCTCCTACCTGCTGGAAAAAATGCTGGCAGATAACCGGCTGGACTTTTGCATAGGAGTGATCTATTCCGAATACCCTGAGCTTCAGTCCACTCATCTGCTGACCGATAAAGTTTATCTTTGCGTCTCTGACAGTCTGCTCCGCAGCTGCTATGGGGCGCAGGCCGATAAATTGCGAAAGCAAGCGGAACACGGTGCGAATGTTGCGGATTTTTCCCGTCTCCCCTTGGTTATGTCCACAGACAGCATTCCGCTGACCCGTGCCATCCTCTCTTGCTATGAAGAGATGGATACCCAGCCGAACGTACTGCTGACCACCACTTATCCGCAGCTTTTCCGCTCCCTGTATTTCAGCGGAATTGCGGCCACCTTTATGACGGAAATGATTCTGGCCGATACTCTGCGCCATCAGCAGCAGGGAACAGAAAAACTGTATGCCTTTCCCCTGCTGCGCAACGGAAGCTTTTTATGCCGGGACGTCACCCTTACCGTCAACTGTCACCGGTACCTGTCAAAACCGGCCAAGCATTTTATATCCTTAACGCAAAGCATGTTTTCTACCATTGAAGAAAAACGAAAAACAGAGGACAAGGATGAGGTCGCCGCAAAATAAAATCACCGAAACTTTATATATAGAAATTTAGTCCCTATGCGCCTTGGAACGGCCTTCAAAAGCCAAGCCAGGCGTATTTTTTTGCCTTTTTAAATCGCACTTTGCATCCCTTTTCAGGAAAAAGGGCTTGACACTTCTCCTATCATGCATTACAATATAGCCAGTACATTGCATTGCATAATAGCTGTGCCGCAGTCAGGAGGAAGCACCGCATGATACCGTCACAAATGCTGAAAGGTACGCTGGAGGGCTGCATACTGAAAATCATCAGCAGGCAGGAAACCTACGGCTACGAAATATCGCAGCAGCTGCAGCAGTATGGATTTGCCGACATTTCGGAGGGGACGATCTATCCCCTATTGCTGCGGCTCGAAAAAAGCGGACTGATCACCGCCGAATACCGGGAATCCCCTCTGGGGCCCCGGCGAAAATACTTTTCTCTTTCCGCGGCGGGCCGGGCCGAGCTCGACGGATTTCACGCGAACTGGAAAGAGCTTGAGCAAGCGGTAAACAATCTGTTCATTCATGGAGGAGATAACGATGAATCAAAAGGCTAAGCTGCTCAACCGCAGCAACAATCAGCTTGATGAACGCCTGAGTGCCGAAAACGACCGGGTGATGACCGATATGGTCTGCTATCTGCGCGCATCCGGCCTGTCCGAATATAATCAGGAGCTGGTTCGGCAGGACCTGCTGGAAATGGTGCTTTCCGCACAGGAGCGCGGCGATTCCATCGATACGGTCATCGGCGGGGATTACCAGAGCTTCTGTGATGAGATTATCGCGAGCCTGCCGCCGAAAAGCGCTTTGCAGAGGATAAGCGGCATTCTCAGCACCTTTTTTCTGTGTTCCGCGATTCTGTGCGCCATCGGCGTCGTATTTTCAAAGGATACCTTTGAGCTGATTCGCTCGGCCATCTCCGGCCGGCCTTTGAATTTTCAGATTTCCGTACCGGTCAGCAGTCTCGTGTCCTTTGCCCTGATTATCGCCTTTTCCGTTTTTATCGTGCAGTATATCTGCAAGACGGCTTTCCGCACGAAAAAACCAAAACCGAGCCTTGGAAAAAACTTTTTGATCGGAATGGGAATCATGGCATTCTTTCTGGTGATCGCATGGTTTGGGCGCACCGTGGCCTTTACCGTTTCCCTTTGGGCCGCGTGCATCGGAATCGTCGTCATGCTCGCTCTATACAAGGTTCTGGAACAGTATGAAGGATAATGACTTCTCTCTGCTGGGTGGTTTCCGGCAATCCACAATCAACACATAAACCAAAGCCTTCCTGTCATTTGCAACAGGAAGGCTTTTTTCTTTTTGCAAAGTAGAATCTCAAAAGCTACTGTTAGCAGGGTTCCCCCACATGGGGATTTTACTGGTATAGCCTACAGGCTCAGCCTGCAGTCACGTCGCGGGACAGCTCGGAGAAAAGCTTTCGCTTCGCACTCCATTCGTCGCGCTGTGCTGGCTGTTCTCACGAAGAAACCGCCACCGACCCCCACCCCGTGCGGTATTCGAATTGACGTCTTGGACGTTTTTGGAATAGAAGCTTTTCAGCGGATGCCCCGCGCGAGGGCGCCCCTCGTGCCGGGGCAAGATCTCTTTTTCGTTGCTTTATGCTTTCCATTTGTTTTTACATAAAGGGATGAATTTTTTCTTTGCGGCTATACCGCGGGGTTTCTGCTGGCGCAGGGCATGCCCCTCGTGCCGGGGCGGGCACTTACTTTCGCTACGAGGCGGCGTTAAGCAAAGACTCGCCAAAGGACACCTTTGGAATCCGTTTGGGGAACAGTTCCTGACAGTGTAAACAAAAACTATCCGTAAGGCGCTCCAATGAAAATGCCCACTCTCCTAGCAACAGAAAATCAAAAGCTTAGCGCTTCGTCCGTCGGCGGGCCTTTTCAGAGCGCTCTCGTTGGCTCGCAGAGGGCGGCCTGACGAGAGTTTTGGACTATCCCATAGCCGCCCGGTAATTTCTTGTACTTTTTGCGGGTGTTAAGGCTTCCTCCACGTACTCGCTTCACGCGCAGGCCATGCCTGTGCGTGAAACAGAACCAGAGCGGGAGCTTCTCCCGGTTTCCAAAGGCAGCGCCTTTGGTCGTTGAGAGGGGGTTCCAAGGGGGAGAGGGCAGATTATAATATTAAGAGCAACACGGTTAGATTTAGAATAGACTGCAAGATAACCAAGGTATAAAATGAAGTTACCACACACCATTTTAACCGGAGGTTATCATGCAGCCATATCAACATTTTACACTGGAAGAACGGGAAAGTCTATGGTTTAAACGGCAGGAAAGGAAAAGCATTCGCCAAATAGCAAGAGAAATGAAAAGGAACCCTTCGAGTATTAGCCGTGAATTGAAGCGAAACGGGAAAAAGGACGGTTCATACAACGCATGGTGGGGGTGTTCTCTGTATATTTGGAGACGAAAAAAATGCGGAAGAAAAAGTCGTATCGGTCAGGATGAAAAACTACGTCAATTTATTTGTGAAGGATTAAATCGGTTCTGGTCTCCAGAGATAATAGCGGCAAAATGGAATGAAACAAACCCAGGTGAAAAGATAACATACAGCAGTATTTATAATGCATTAAAAAAGGATTTAATTGAAGGTTACAGCAGGAAGAAGCACCTTCGCAGGCAAGGGAAGAAAAAATATATTCGGGGCTTGAGTGCTGCCATCCATCCGGAACACCGAATAGGTGACAGACCAAATGAAATCGACGAAAGAAAGCGTATAGGTGATTGGGAAGGAGATACCATACTGGGAGGTTTAAACAAGGGCGGGTTAATTTCTCTTGTGGATAGGAAAAGCAGATATTTAATTTTATCTCTCATTCAGAATAAAAGTGCGAAAGAAACAAAACAAACCTTATGCAGTTCATTAAAAGACAAGCCAGTTCTGTCAATTACACTGGATAACAGCTGTGAATTTGCGGGATTCAAAGACAAGAAAGGAAGGGCCTGCCCCGGCCTGAGGGGCAAGCCTGCGCCAGCAGAATCCACACGGGGAACCCATAAAGACAAAAACAATGATTACAATGGAAAGCCGTCTGCGTGTAAAAACAACCATCGCACGCGCGACGAACGGATCACAAAGCAGAAGTTCTTCTAAGTACTCCCCCGCAACCTACGTGCAGGTTTAACCTGCCGCGACATGTATGCGGGTTCAGCCCACCTTACAAAAAAGCGCCGGATTCCTAAAAATCCGGCGCATCCTATTCCAATGTGACAATTTTTCTCATATCTGTATTTTATCTTGCAAAAAATCCCAAATAATGGTAGGATACCCATGTAAGGCATGATTAAAGTGCAAAGCAGGAACGGAGTGCGGGAACACCCCGTCCCCTGCTTACGGAGATAGGCCCTCCATAAGCAACGGCAAAGCCGCACTATGCAGACACAGTATAACTCATTTTTCCCCTTTTGTATAGGGGGGCTGTAGCAAGAATGAGAATCCCACCAACGCGGGAGTTGTGTATTGCACTTGGTGATTTAGGCGCTGTGTTTATGGAAACAGCCCTTTTCAGGGATTCCGTAACACGCGCTTTTTTGTTGCCTTACAGGCAAGCCCCGGCACGGGCCGGAGAATTTTTTCATGAACATTCTCCCCCGAATCTCATGCTGAAACGCGATGTTCGCAGTTCATCGCCGAAATTTCGGCCCTGCCGCCCTTGTCTGTAAGAGAATCCTTCCCGCACACATCGCCCATGTGCGGGTACCCGGCCATTCAGGCCGAAAGCGCCGTTCCTCAAAAGGAACGGCGCTGTTTTTTGCAGATTGAGCCTGCGCACGTTATCGGCTCAGCTCGTAAAATAGCTCAGGTTGCGGGCGGCTACGCCATGCTGCTTCACCCCGGCCGTTACCAGCACCCGGATGGAGGAATGCGTGCCGCGCACCGAGGAACTCACGGTGGTCGGGTCTGCGCTGGCCCTCAGGGCAGTAATGCGGTAATACACATCCACCAGCCCGTCGCTTCTGGTCACACGGCGCAGCTCCTTTACAGACGCGATATGCGAACGGCTGGAAGCCGTCTGTATCTCGTTGGCAGAGGCGCCGGAAAGCGTCACCTTATAATCATAAATGTTGCCCGGCGCGAACTCATAGCTCACGGTATCGATCATCACCCATCCGCTCTTGTTTGTCGGTGTAGAGCTTGATGTGACCGTCAGCGTATAGCTGGTGGTGGTTCCATTCGAAGATTTCACCGTAAACACAGACGTTCCCGCGGAAAGGCCCTGCACCTGGTATTGGGTGCCGCCATTTACCGCGGTGCCCGATCCCAGCACCTGCGCGACATTGGGATTGCCGGACGTTACCGTAAACGTGCCGGAGGTAGGCCTCTGAATGAAAATAGAAGCCGTTCCGCCCACCGCTACCGTGCCGGAATAGCTGCTCAGCTGCACGGAATCCGTGGTGCCGGAGCCACTGTTGCTGCCGGAGCCGGAAAGCCCCAGATTGGTGGGGGTCAGTACATAAGAGCCACCGTTGGAAAAGCCGATCTTAAACTGATCATCGTCATTCAGTTTATACTTTGAGCCCGTCACATAAGAAAGCTTGGAACCGGAGAGCTTATACAGGTAAAAGGAATTCTTCTCCGCGTTCTCCAGATCGTAAAAGACGGGGTATGTGATTTTGGCATCGTCGCCTTTATCCACAGGGAGGATCAGCGACGTATTTTTCGGCAGGGCCGACGTGTATTTCATCTGCAGCACCGCGCTGTTGATCGTGATGGGGTCTGAAATCGTTACAGTAGAAATGGAAGCCATCTTAAGCGCCAGATTGATGTCCGTAAGGGTGTCCATTTTGCCGCTGGTAAATTCCCAAGCGTATTCCATGTCGCCCTCTTTGGAGTAAATCTCGAATGTGGCCTTTCTGCCGCTTTTCTCAATCGCCTGCAGCGTAGATTTCGGCAGGGTGATCGAGCTCATATCCTGCACAGCCTTCGAGGTAGCGGATTCAAAATTCAGTTGAACCCTTACGTTATCGCGGTCGTTTGTCAGGATATATTCAATCTCCGAAAGCTTCGCGGCATCAAATTTAAAACTGGAAGTGCTCATTATATCAATATCTACGGTCTCCTCGTCTGTCGCGGCCTGGGCTGTCTGAAAAGGCACTGCAGTCCACATCAGCCCCAGCGACAACACTGCCGCGATCCATTTCTTCGACGCTTTTTTCATGGCTTTGCTCCTCCCTGCATTCATGCCCACTCCCCGCAGGCGTTTTTATGTAACCGATCAGATTTTATCACAAATTTCCTGTTTTTCCCTCTCATTATATATAAAATCTAACTCTGCGTCAAGGCAAAGGAGCAGCCCGCGCCGATTCTCGCCTCCCGTGATACACAGGTCAGCGTGTTCGCTTCACACTGATTTCCCGCTTAAAACACAAAAAAGAGTGCAGCAACATCGCACTCTTTTTTTGATTGATTCTCTGCCAGCGGATGCTTCCGTCATCCGGCACTTTCTTTCTGACGTGCTGCCTGTATCAATCTGCAAAGTTGGGCATATCGCCCTCTTCGTGGCCGGCTCCCTCAAAATAAACCTGGTACCACAGCAGGAACACAAACACCGTCCAGATGCGGCGGCTATAATCGCGGCGGCCCTTAAAGTGATCCTCCAGATACCGCAGAAGCTCCTCCGTGTGGAAGAACTGCTTCGCCAGATCGGACGAAAACGCATCCTTCACGATTTTATAGTACCGCTCGTCGCGCAGCCACACACGGGTAGGCACCGGGAAACCCAGCTTCTTCTTCTCAGCGGTGCGCGCGGGCAGATGCCGCAGCGCCGCCTGACGCATGGCGTATTTGGTAGTGTCGTTTTTCAGGCGCAGGCTCTTCGGAATCGCCGACGCCACACGGAACACCTCTTTATCCAGGAACGGCACGCGCAGCTCCAAAGAGTTCGCCATGCTCATACGGTCGGCTTTGAGCAGGATATCGCCCACCATCCACAGGTTGATGTCGAGATACTGCATGCGGGTTACGTCGTCCAAGTCCTTCACGCGGTCGTAATACGGCTTTGTCAGCGTCTGCGGGCGCGTCGCGATGGACGGGTCCCTGAGCAGGCGCAGCTTATCCTCATAGCCGAACATTTTAGCGTTGCCGATAAAGCTTTCGTTTGTGGGGAATTCTCCGCGCGTGATAAAGCCCTGCCCCACAAAGTGCCACGGCACCTTCTGCACCACGCGGCGCAGGAACGTGCGCAGCCACTGTGGCAGCTTATGGTAATTCCGGAATACGTCCGGCTCGTTGTAAACGGTGTAGCCGCCGAACAGCTCGTCAGCACCCTCACCGGACAAAACAACCTTGACATACTCGCTCGCAAGCTTCGAAACAAAGAACAGCGCAATACAGGACGGGTCGGCCAACGGCTGATCCATATGGTACTGCACCTTTTTGATGTTGCCCCAAAATTCCTCCGAGGTGATCAGCTTTTTATGGTGTTCCACACCGATCTCTTTTGAAAGACTTTCAGCCCAGTCGATTTCATTGTATTTTTCGCCGAAATCAAAGCCGACGGTAAAAGTTTTCTGTCCCGGGAAATACGTCGCCACATAGCTCGAATCCACGCCGCTCGACAGGAAGCAGCCCACCTCTACGTCGCTGATCTTGTGGCACTCGACCGATTCCTCGAACACTTTTTCAATCCGATCGATCGCTTCCTCTTCCGAAAGGGACTCGTCCGGGTCAAAGCGAGGCTCCCAGTAACGGGTGGTGGTCACCTTGCCGTCGCGGAACCACAGGTAATGGGCAGGCAGCAGGCAGGAAACGCCCTCAAAGAACGTCTTGGGCGGAACAGCGTACTGAAACGACAGGTAGTTGTTCAGCGTATCGTAATCCAAGCGCTTCTCAAAGCCCGGGAACTCCAGAATGCTCTTGATCTCTGAGCCGTACACAAAGTGGTCGTTGACCATGGTGTAATGCAGCGGCTTAATGCCGAAGAAATCCCGCGCGATAAACAGGGAATCGTCCTGCGTATTCCAGATCGCAAACGTGAACATGCCGCGCAGGCGGTTCAGCAAGTCTTCATGCCATTCCTCGAATCCGTGGATCAGCACCTCCGAATCCGTTTGCGTCGTAAATACATGCCCTTTTTCGATCAGCTCCGCGCGCAGTTTCTGATAGTTATAAATCTCGCCGTTGAAGGTGAGCACCAGCGTTTTATCCTCGTTGAAAATCGGCTGGTCGCCCGTAGACGACACGTCGATGATGCTCAGGCGGCGAAATCCCATTGAGATGTCGTCCGTCTGAAAGGCGCCGCTGCTGTCCGGCCCACGGTGCGTGATTTTATCGGTCATGCTTTTCAGCACAGCCTCCCTGTCAATGATTTCGCCTGTAAATCCGCATATTCCACACATAATCTGATTTGTTCCCCTTCTCCGGTTGAAAGTGTTTCCTCGCGAGGGATACTGATATGTCTTTTCCCCACCTTCGACGGGGAAAAGACACAGATATCATTCTTTCAGTAACATCCTTCTCCGCCTATTGCTCCAGCAGCGTTCTGGCCAGCGCCAAATCCACCAGCTGAAAGCCTGATTCCTGAAAATCCACACGCTCCGCGGCGCGAAGCGATTTTTCATATACCTCCAGCCGCACTCCCTGATACACCGGCTTTTCCTCTCCCCGCAGGAACATGGAAAAGCCCAGGTAGTCCAGCTCTTCGCTCTCTGTTAAAAAGAATGCTTTTTCCACTCTGGTTTGCTGCTTGCGCTCGGTCAGCTCCTGCAGCGCCAGCTTGACCATCTCCAGCGCCACGTCATTCAGGCCGCTTTCAAAGATCATCACTTTTTCTTTCAGTTCGGCGGGCGTGAGCACCAGCCGCTTTTTCAGCCCGGCAAGGGCCGGATGCCGCTGCTCCGCCTCAATCACCTGCTGAGTGCGCCCCGCCGGTGAAAGGCAGATCAAAAAACCGCGCTCCTTGTCGTGATACAGGCAGGGGTACACCATCTGCGCATGATAATCGCAGTCCGGGCATTCCCAGTAAAACAGGGTCTCGTTTAAAATCTGCTCCCGCTGCTCCGGATCGGCCGACGCGTCGATCTCGACCCACATGCGGCTTTTGTTCACCGCCCCGCAGCCGGGGCAGCTGAGCTCTTTGGTGATGCAGGCTGCCACAATAACACCCCCGTCGCTTCTTATAAAATCGTTCCGCCGCCGACTACCAGATCATCCTGGTAGAACACGACAGCTTGTCCCGGTGTAACGGCGCGCTGCGGCTCATCGAACAGCACGCGCACCTTTCCTTCCCCATCAGGCAGTACCCGCGCGGCCGCAGGCCTTGCCTGGTAGCGTACCTTGGCCTGCACATGCAGCTCGGCCGGCGGCTCGTCAAAGGCAATCCAGTTCAGATCGCCGGCGATCAGCTCCGAAGCATACTGGCTGCCCTCAGGCCCCAGAACGATCCGGTTGTGCTCAACGTCGATCGCATTCACATACATCGGCTGCGGAAAGCTGATGCCAAGGCCCTTGCGCTGGCCCACGGTATAATGGGTAATCCCCTTGTGGCGGCCGAGCACATGGCCCTCAGCGTCCACAAAATCGCCCTCGGGCAGCTCTTGGCCCGTATATCGGTGGATGAAGCCCGCGTAATCCTTGTTTTCCACAAAGCAGATTTCCTGACTGTCGGGCTTTTTTGCCACGGGGAGCCCGGCCTCCTGCGCGATGCGGCGCACCTCGGGCTTTTCCATCTCGCCCAGGGGGAACAGCGTATGCGCCAGCTGATGCTGCGTCATAGAATACAGCACGTAGCTCTGATCCTTCCCTGCAGGGGAACGGTACAGCAGCCAGCGGCCGTTTTGATTCTGCCGCACAATCGCATAATGCCCGGTAGCGACAGCGTCAAAGCCGAGCTGCTGCGCACGGCGCAGCATTTCTTCAAACTTTAAATACCGGTTGCAGTTGATGCAGGGGTTCGGCGTGCGCCCGGCCTGATAGTCTTTGGCAAAGGGTTCGATCACATCGCGCTCGAACTCCTCGGTGAAATTCATCACCAAATGCTCAATCCCCAGCCGATAGCAAACGCGGCGCGCGTCATCTATGTCATCCAAAGAACAGCAGCCACCGCTCTGGCTGCTGCACATGTACTCGTCCGGGCGCAGACGCATCGTCACCCCTGTTACCTCATACCCCTGCCTCTGCAGCAAAAGAGCAGCGACAGAGCTATCCACCCCGCCGCTCATTCCCAGCAGTATTTTTTTGCTCATGCTTTCTTGTCTCCGTCCTGTTCGCGCAGCTCCAGCTTTCCGTCGTCTGTCAGGCGGAACGCTTTTCGCTCCGCCTTAACATCATAAATCAGCTCCCGCGTTGCCTGCAAGTCCAGTATATGGGGGCAAACTGCTCCGGCCTGCTCCAGCTCCTGGCGCATCAGATTCAAAGCCTCGCCGGCGCCGCCGGCGTGAGTAACGAATCCGTATACCGTCTTTCCTCGCAAATCGTATTCCCGGATAAAATCGTTCATCGCGGGCGTGATGTTCCCGGCCCAGACCGGCGACGCCACGATCAGCGTTTCATATTCGGCAATATCGGAATCCACGGGAAGAATATCGCCGCTTTTGCGGCGGATTGCGTCATACACGCCCAGTGTATACGCGCTGACCAGACCCCGGTGGGCAATTTCCCTCAGCTCCACAAAATCGGCGTCCAGCGATTTTGCCATGCAGCCGCACAGCTTTTTTGTTTTCCCTGTCTGGGAAAAGCAGACGATCAATGGTTTCATGCCGGCGCTCCCTTATTCTTCTGTGGGAGGAATCACACTGCCGTCTGTCTCGTCGGCCGCTTCACCGGAGGTTTTTGTTTCGGAAGTGCTGAACTCCTCATCATACTCCGAGGCGCTGTGAGAATGGGTTCCCCCAACTCCGTCAACCCGGTGCAAATCACGCTCATCCTCGTACATATCGTCATCGTAGCTGTCGAACTCTGCGTCGTGTGCCTGGCAGGCATAGCAATCCTCATAGTCCTCGTACTCGTCGTACTCATCCTCTTCCTCGTCGGTCAACTCCTCCAGACGAGTCAAAGCACGATCCAGACGGCGGCGGGAATTTTCCAGGGCCAAACAGTGGCGCTCAGTCTCCTCAAGGTTTTTGTCACGCAGATTATTAAAATAGTATTTTCCCAGAGCAATATACGCGCGGTCGATGTTCTTTTCCTCACAACGTACCACAGCCTTGATCCGGTTAATCAGCGCGTTCTTTCGGTTGGCTTCCACTACAAAATCAATCGCTTTTGTCACATTGGATGCGACGGAAGATAAAATTTTCATAGCTTCTCCTTTATCCGCTGCACCGTTCCGTTTGATTTACCGGTGGCCCGGCCAGAACGGCAAATTTTTTCAATTGCTGCCCTTATTATATCGCAAAAGGCCTCGGAATAACAGAAAATTTTTGTGAATTTATTTTTAGAAACCTCTTTTCAGGAAACCAGGGCATGGCCGTCGCCCACGCAAAGGTTTACCACCCGCGCAGGCAGGCCGGAAAGCTGTGCCACACACTCCACGGTCAGCGGGCTGTACCACTCGCGCCAATCCGGCAGCCTGTCCTGCAGCAAAAGGCAGGCCGCAAAATAATCTGCCTGATTCTCCAGCCGCGGCATGCACAGGTTTGTCGTTTCCGCGAGCTCGACCGCATTCGTTTTCCCGTGCAGCAGCACGTGCCCCAGCTCATGTGCGCACACATACGCGCGCAACTCCGGCGGAACGCTGAGATTCAACACAATGGTAAAACGCTGCTGAAAGCAAAGGCAGAAGCCGTTCACCGACAGGGGCAGATCCTGCCACAACACGGGGATGCCCAAATGATCGCACAGCTCAAAAACGTCGCCGCCGTCAAACCGCAGCCTAAGTGAGCGAACCAGCCGGTCAATCCTTTGATTCGTCATTTTCTCCCTCCTCCGGAATGGCGATCGCCGCCGCCACCCGGATTGCATTCACGATTTTTTCACGGTCCGCCTCGGAAAGAGGCGCGCCGTTAAACATCAGCCCCTGCTGATTTTTCAGGATATTCGTAAAGCGGTCAATGACGGTATTGACCTCCTGCTGAGCCTGTGGTTCCTCCCGGATGCCGAGCAGCACATCCGTGCTGACATGGAACATGCGGGCCAAACGGGCCAAAAGCTCGCTGTCCGGCTCGCGCCGGCCCTGCTCATACATTCCCACTGCCGAGGCGGAAATACCCAGACGCCTTGCCAGCTCTGCCTGGGTCAGACCGTATTCTGTCCGTAGTTTTTTCAGTTCCACCGAAAACATAACGCTCACCCATCCCCCAATTTCACCCCGTCCCAGCCGGGACGCACCTGCACCAGGCAGGCGGCACGCCGACCGCGCAAACGGCTTTGCCGTTTGCGGCCGGAAGCTTTGATGCGGCCATTCTACCACACACTCCGTGTTTTTTCAAGAGCAAGTTTTCAAATTTTCGCCCTGCCTGCTGTCACTGTCCCATTTATCTCCCTGTGATCATTTTATCGAACATTTGTTTTATATTTCTATTGAAGTTCGGGTATTGCTATGATATGATAAAGCCTGACAAGCCCCGGTAATTCCATTCCACTCTGCCGCGCTTTGTCATTCAAACTACACGAATCGTGTATAAAAAGGAGAAATGACATGGATTATATGAGTTGGGGAGAAGAATACCTGGAGGAGGCGCGAGCGCTCAAAGCCAGAGTCGACTGTTTGCGCAAGCAGCTGAAAAACGCTACTCCCAATGAGGCCAAAGAACTGAATGAACGCATCACGCTAATGTATTCGATGTATTTAGACTGCCGCGAAACCGGGCGGTTGCTGCAAAGCTTCGCAAAAGAAAGGGGGGCGCGCCATGAAAAGGAAACGCTTATCTCTTGATCAGTTCACAGAGGGCCTTGCCGGGGTTCAGGAGTACCTTCGCCAGGGGGAATCGACAGATGCGGAATACCGCCGCATGCTGCATACGCTGCGCCGCGCCATGGAGGGCGAGCTCACCGACCGCCAGCGCCAGTGCGTACAGCTCTGTTTTTTTGAGGGCCTTACCGCGCGGCAGGCGGCACAGGAGCTTTGCATTCACGAATCGACTGTCAGCCGGCACCTGAAAAAGGCGCGGCAGCGGCTGGGGCGTGTACTCCTATACTCGTTCGACCGGCTGGAATAATGTTGACAAACGCTCTGTCCTGCTGTAAAATAGAACAGCTAATTGCCCCGCAGGACAGAGCGGACAATTTCATATTTGTCCCCGTAGCTCAGCTGGATAGAGCGTTCGCCTCCTAAGCGAAAGGCCGTGCGTTCAAATCGCGCCGGGGACGCCAGCAGCATGATGCTGCACCTAAATCGCGCTCCTCACCTTGGTGGGGAGCGCGATTTGTTCTATTCATGCATTATAGCTTGTCTCTTTTTGTTGACATGGACACAAAGCAATGTTATTATAATCGTGTCCCAGGACACAAAAGGAGTGTGATCGTATGTATATTGATATTACAACAAAAATAACACCGAAAATAATCAAAGATGCACAGGGAAACGAAACGAAGGCCCTGATCGGTCATCTTGGAACGCATTTTGATGTCATGAATAAAGAATTTCCGCTGGAATACCTGAAGAAAACAGCGGTTATTTTTGATGTAAGAAATGTGAGAGAAAGAGATATCAGCATAAAAGATATCGATCTGGATCAGATTCAAGAGCAGATGTTTGTCATTTTCCATACCGCATTCATAAAAGATGAAGGGTATGGTACAGAAAAATATTTCAAAGAGCATCCACAGCTTTCAGATGAATTAATTGATGTTCTTCTGGAAAAAAAGGTATCTATGATCGGCATTGACTTTGCAGGAGTCCGCAGAGGAAAAGGGCATACGCCCAAGGATCAATATTGTGCGGACAGGGGAGTTTTTATTATCGAGAACCTGTGCAATCTCGGGGAAGCTTTGCGTAATGAAGCACAGGTTAAAATGACTGCATATACCTTCCCGGTAAATTATGCGGAAATGACAGGCCTTCCATGCAGGGTTGTTTTGGAGGTGTAAATGTTGCCGGAAGGGTATCGTGAATTACTGGATCAGTTCGCCGAATACTTAGAGAAGCAGGAAATGCTTTCAAGACTGACTGAGGCGGATTTTCTGCACGGATACAGTTATGCGGAAATCCACTGTATTGGTATGATCGGAGAGATGGAAAATCCAACTGCTTCTAAGATTGCAGAACGGATGAAGATGACCAGAAGCGCAATCAGTAAGATGACGAAAAGGCAGATCAAAGCAAAGCTGGTTGAAAAGTATTCCCTCGATACGAACAAAAAAGAGGTGTATTTCAGACTAACGGAGGCAGGATGGAAATTATATCGGGAGCATGAAAACAGGCACAGGCTCTGGGAGCAGAGAGATACGGAATTCTTTCAACACCATTCGGCAGAAGAGCTGAACAGAGTACTCCAATTCATGAAGGAATTTAATCAGTACCTGAGAGTGCAGATAGATAAAATAAACAGCCAGCAAGTTACCGGTTGAAAATTGAAATTTCCCTTCGACGAAGGCATTCTTCAAAAAATCTTTTTCACTATTGCTTTAAAAGGCCTGCAAAGCATCCTTTGCTTCACGGACCTTTTTGTTACGGAATATTCCAGCTGCCCCGCTCTCTCAGGAATTCCTGTTACTAAAAATCATAAATTTGCAAATCATTCGAATATTATCGTTATTCCCTTTGCCGTTCATGTAAATCTATCGTTTCCACACAATTGAATCTCGCTATTCCACAAGCTGATTTCATGTTATTCGATTGACAAAATAGATCATCAATTATAAAATAAAGAGTATCATACAGATTATGGATAAGGTGTAAATATATGGAAGAATCTGCCCTTAATCAGATTATTCGAGTAAAAGACCGTCTTTCCAAAAAGCAGCGTGTGCTTTGTGAATATATCGTATTAAACTACAATCAGGTCATTACGATGTCTGTAGCGGAGTTAGCGAAAAATGCAGGCGTAGGAACCACAACGGTTATGCGCCTGATCAAAGAGCTGAATTACGAATCCTATCAGGAATTCAAAAAAGCGCTTGTGGAAGATACCATTATCCGCACCACCGAAATTTATTCCAATATGAAGCAGTCCCTGCTTGCACACCCTAAAAATGAAAAAAACACGCTGACTACCATCATGCAGATGCTCAACCGCATTGCATCCGACTTGATGGGCAGCGTAAACACGCAGCAGTTTGAAAAGTCCGTTCAAATGCTACTGGACGCAGAGCATATTTTTCTGTTGGGCTTTCGCAGCAGTTATGCGGTCGCCAAATATTTTGAAGACTCCGTGCACATCTTCTCCAGAAAGGTCATGCAGCTTTCTGACACACAGGAATACTTATATGACTATATTTTGCACATGAAGCCGACGGACGTTTTGTTTGTGATCTCGGAATGGCCGTGTACACAAAAAACGGTGGACTTTGCGTATTTATGTCATAAAAACGGGATTCCGATCGTACTGGTTACCAATACGTTGCTTAGCCCCATGGCAAAATACGCCGACGCCACGATTTCAACGAATGTGGTCAGCTCGCGCGCAGGGCGGCTTCCGTCCATGCTGGTGATTGAAGCGTTAGTGCAGGAGCTTGGGCGCAGAACCGCTCCGCAATCGATCGAGATGCTCGATTCTTTGCAGACCGTGCTGACTGAAAACCAAATTGTCCTGTATCATGATAAAGACATCAATAATTGAATTTGCAATTTATCTGAAAGCATTTGGCAGATATCCGGGTGCAGAAACACCCGCGGATATTAGATCCGCGCACATCGGTATTGATATCTAAACTTGTAATCCTAACTATAAAAAGCCGGCCCTGAAAGAGGGCCGGCTTTTTTCATGAATCACAGAATCATTCCGTCAGTGTATAAGCGAAAAACAGCCAGCAGCAGACAATTGGGCGCGGCGGGTTAAATCGCCAGGCCCTTGGCCCACTCGGCAGCTCTTAAAGCGTTTTCCTCTGTTTTCTTCTTTGGCTCAACAAAATCAATTTCACCTAGAAACTCGTTCCCGGGAAGCGCTTTCTTCAGCTTGGTAAAGCACTTTTCGGCTCCGCCCCCTCCATGGCTGGCGAACAGAGCGATCCGCTTTCCAGAGATTTTCGATTGGCTGATAAAGCTTTTGATTGGCGGCGCAAATGATCCGGCCCAAACAGGCGTTCCGATGATTATGGTATCATACCGGTTCAAGTCGATGCGTTCGTTTGTCAGCTCCGGCTCCTCACCGAAAATAACGCTCTTCCCTCCCCAAAAATATTTGCGGAATCCCTCTGTCGGGTACTCCTTGCTTGTTTTTAGCTCGACGACATCGGCGTTTATTGTCTCAGCAATCTTTTCCGCAATCATTTTTGTGTTGCCGTTAAACGAAAAATATACCACCAGAGTGCTCATAGTCATTCTCCTTTTCCGTATGTTATCTCTGTTTCGGATACATTCCGAAGCGGATGGCTTTTTTAGGGCAGCTGTCGACGCATTCAAGGCAGTTGATACATTCGGGGGAATCCATATGGCCGGATTTCACCATCTCAGCCACATTCAGACCCATCGGACACACGCTGCTGCACTTCCCGCAGGAAACACAAGTGTTGGGGGCAGGCATCAGTCCAAATCTCGGGATGTGGAGAAGGTCCGAAAGCTTCTCGCCCGTTACCATAAACGGGGCCATCCAGCAAAGGCTGTGGCACATGCCGCGCCGGCCGGTTAGGAGTGTGAACAGGTATATGATGGACATGACGATCGCGTATATCATGATATAATGCTTATCGATATCCACAAGATACAGAAAATTCCCCTTGAGCGGGCGATTTTGGAACCAGAGGAACACGATGAATGAAATCCACACCGCCCAGATGATGTATTTGGAGAGGTTCCTCCCTTTGCTGTTCCATTTGCGGTTATTTGCACCAGAAATATAATCCTGCCATGCTCCGCCGGGACAGAGCCATCCTCAGAAAATACGGCTGCCAAAAATGGGAAACAGCAGGAGCAGTCCGAAAACCATTGCGCTTCCGTTCACTATGCCACTTGCAGCGGACAGAACAATCACAAACGGCGACAAAAAGAAAAAGGTCAGCGGAAACATGAGTGCGGAAAAAGCAAGGATGCCTTTGCGGGCCCTTTGTCTCATGTTAGGAATCAGCTCCCCTCTCAGAAATGATTTTCTTCGCTTCAACTGCCCAGTCCCTCATTGCGGAATAGATATACACGCCGCAGAGTGCGGTCAGCTGACTGTAGAAGCAGTCAACCTCTTTCTCCTTTAACTCTTTGAAAAGCTCGATATATCCGTTCATATCCTTGACCAGCTTTTCATTCCGCCCGATGAAACTGTCCAAATGCCCAAGTAGCACCTCTGGCTCCGTGTTTTGCCCAAAGGAAATCTTGAGTAAGATTTCGTACCGCAGCTTCTCGATTTCAGGCTCCTTTTGCAGCCAATCAGAAAGCTCTTTTCTGCCTGCGTCGGTAATGCTGTATACGATCTGCCCGCGTCCGTTTTCGGGCTGTGTACGATCAGAGCTGACGGCAAGCCCCTCTGCAACCAGCTTCTTAAGCGTGGGATAGATCTGACCGAAGCTCTCCTGCCAGAAATGACTGTATTCGTTCTCTATCCATTTTTTAATCGTATAACCAGTCTGTGGCATGCGCGCAAGCATCCCCAGCATGACATATTTCGATATTCCTGTATTCTCTTTCACAATATACACCTGCTTTTCTCAACCTATCGAAATGATATATCATTATGATATGTTTGTCAAGAGAGAAAAATTTAATATTCAAAAACAGAAAGACTGGAAAACCCGAATACAGAAAAGTTTTTTTCACTATTTCTGGTCCTCATAAAATGCAAAGCGATCGATCCCATCTGCGCTGTTATCGATTTACAGTTGAAAAAGACATGGGATTATGGTATATTTCATATTGAATTTGCCGCCGGGTAAACGTCTTTCATTCATTCCATTAGGCCATTGAAGGAATGAGTGTCAGGCGTTTTATTTTTTATACCAGAAAGAGGTGCCGATATGTTTAGAGAAATGCGTCGTAAAAAACAGGCTTTATCTTTAGAAGAATGCATTCAGGTGTTGAATCGGGGAACGTCAGGTGTGTTAGCGGTATCCGGGGACGATGATTATCCCTACGCTGTTCCGCTCAGTTATGTATATCGCGACAACAAGATTTTCTTTCACTGTGCCAAAGCGGGGCACAAGCTGGATGCGATTGCTAAAAATGCAAAAGTATCGTTTTGCGTGATTGATCAGGATCAGGTGATACCGGACGAATACACCAGCTATTTTCGAAGCGTTATTGTTTTTGGCAAAGCTCATATCTTAGAAGAGGAAACAGAAAAAAGAAACGCCATCGATATGCTGGCCGAAAGATATGCTCCCAGTCATGAAGAAAGCCGCCGCCTGCAGGCAATTGAAAAGGAATTTCACATCCTGTGCATGATCGAGCTTACGATTGAGCACATCAGCGGCAAAGAGGCGATCGAGCTGGTCAAAGCCAAGCGTGTTCAAGGCAATTAAAATCGTATGATTTCAGCTTTTTCGCGGAAAAACTTGAAATCAGGGATGATGAGCAGCCTCTGGCCCTCACATCGCATCTACCGTTCCCCTGCCTTGTCACAAAAAAGTGCCGGAAAGAGTTTCTCTCCGGCACTTTTTTTGTTGTTGATTTTTATGATACAGCAATCTCTGATTGCCGGATTCGACCGAAAGAACAAAAAACGTCTGTCAGTCTTCTTCTTCGTCGTCCTCCGCTTCCTCACAGCCGGGATCGCTCTGAACATTCTTCCTGGCCAGCTCAGCATAATACTGCATGTTCGTCTTTCCCCATTCAAACATCTCATCCACAATCGGAACCAGCGTTCTTCCAAGCTCCGTCAGGTGGTACTCGACTCTGGGGGGAACCTCATCAAATACATTCCGGTAAATAATTCCATCCTGCTCCAGCTCGCGCAGCTGCTTGGTCAGAATCCGGTTGCTGATGTTCTTAAACAGCCGGAACAGCTCGCCGTACCGAAGCGGACCCTCGTGCCCAAGGTGCCACAAAATCACAATTTTCCACTTGCCGCTCATCAGTGAGAGCGTAAGCTCTTTTTCGCAGTTATACTCTCCGTTTAAAAGCCGCTTTTGAAGACTCTGCCTTAGCGTCAGTACCAAAACAATGGCCTCCCTTTTTCTGAAGATCTTTCGTCTTCATCCTTTTTCAAAATCCGTATTACCAGTATAAGGCAATTTTATGAAAAAGTAAATAAAAATAAGGCGGATTCTCCGAATATTTTAAAGCAGGAATGCCAAACAAGACCCATTACTATTTGTAATGAGCCTTATTTGGCATTTGTCCAATCTATGCTATCACTCAGGAGGCTTATGCGCGTAAAACATTTTTCAGGATATAGGATTTTTCCTGTGTCATTTCATCCAGCGTGACGCTGATTCCTTCCCGGCCGATCCCGCTCATTTTCCACCCGCCGAAGGGCTGGTCGGTATGGCGGTAATTGCCCGAACCATTGATGACCACGCCGCCGCACTCCAGCTGCGATGCAACGCGCATCACCCTCTTCATGTCGCGGCTCATCACACCGGCCTGCAAACCGAAAATCGTATGATTCGCAATCCGGACTGCTTCCTCTTCCGTGTCAAACCCGATGATTGGGAGCACCGGCCCGAAAATTTCCATGTTGCAGGCTACCTCCATCTCGGGTGTCACCTGATCGAGGACGGTCGGCTCAAAGTACGATTCATCATAAAGGTCGCCGCCATACAGAAGCTTTGCTCCCTGCGCCACCGTGAGATCTACCTGCCGTTTTACTTCCCGCGCGGCCTTGGGGCTGATCAGCGAGCCGAGCTCGGTCGCCTCATCAAGCGGGCTTCCCAGCTTCAGGTTCTCCAGCCTTTGGATCACCCGTTGGATAAACTCCTCCTTAACGGAGTTCTGCACCAGAAAGCGCTTCGGCGCGCAGCAGGTCTGGCCCGCATTCTGCACACGTCCCTGCACTGCGTCGGCTACAGCCAGCTCCATGTCGGCGTCCTCAAACACGATAAAGGGATCGTTGCCGCCCAGCTCCAGGAAGATGCGCTTGAGGGTTTCCGCTCCGGCTTTGGCGATGCCTCTGCCAACCGCGGTGCTGCCGGTCAGGCTGATCGCGTTGATCCCGTCGCTGTTGACCAGCATATCGCCCACCACGGCACCGCCGCCGGTGACCAGCTGCAGCACGTTGCCGGGAACGCCGCACTCAAGGCAAAGCTCCACAATCTTCATAATCGTCAGGGGATTATCTGTGGCCGGTTTAATAATGACTGCGTTCCCCGCCGCCAGAGCCGCTGCCGCTTTCTGCGAGCAGAGCTCCACCGGGTAATTGAATGGGGAGATACAGGCGACCACGCCGAGCGGCTCCCGCTGGGTAAAGATCATGTCGTTTTCCGTACCGACCTGATAATCTGTCATGGTTTTTCCATAGTGGTGGTTTGCGGCCTCCGCAAAACCGCGGAAAATCTGTGCGCAAACGCGGATCTCGCCGCGCGCCTCGCGGATGATTTTGCCCATTTCGGTAGAGAGGCTCACAGCAAGCTCTTCCCTGCGGGCATCGATTGCATCCGCACATTTTGTCAGAATCCTCGAACGCTCGTGAACGGGAGTCGCCGCCCAAACCCGCTTGCCAATCTGCGCCGCGTCGACCGCACGCTGAACATCCTCCGCAGTCGCCACCGGAATCGTATCAAGAAATTCCTGCGTTGCGGAATTCAGAACATCTGCGGTGGCCGCATCCCCTGCGTCGACGCGTTCTCCATTGATAAACATTTTCAATGTAAGACACCTCACCTGTCTGTTGAATTTTGTGCGGGATCAGAAGGAAGCGTTCGGGTCGTAATACTTATCCACGTTCTTCTTGCTGACGCTGACCGGATCCAGATAAATCGTTCTGGAAATGCTCTCGCCGCCGTACCATTTCAGCACGGTTTCCAGAGTCAGCGTTGCGCATTCCTTGGGGTCGTTTCTGCCGGTAGCCAAAATCTGGCCGCCCTCTTTGATCAGGCGGTACATTTCCTTCTGGCCGTCTGCGCCGACGATCACGATGTCGTTTCTCTTTGCCGCCTGAACCGCTTTGAGCGCGCCCAGCGCCATATCGTCGTTTTCGGCGACGATGCAGTTAATGGAAGGGGCTGCCATCAGCATATCCTCTGCCGCGGAAAGGCCGCCCTCCTGGTTCCAGTTGCCCCAGCCCTGTGTCAGAACCTGCACGCTGGTTTTGTTGGATTTGCCGAGCTGTGTTTCAAGAATGCCCTTCATTACGCCCATTCTTCTGTCAACGCCCAGCGCGTTGCCCTGATTGCCGCTGAGCAGGCCGATCTTGATTTCCTTATCGCCGAAGTGCTCGGCTACGTCGATGCCGACCTTGTTGCCCAGCTCGTAGTTGTTCGACTGGATCATCGCAATGTAATCCGCCGTGGGGTCAGCCGTGTTATCCATAATAAACACCGCAATTCCGGCCTTGGTCGCTTCCTGTGTTGCGGGAATCACACCCTTGGGGTCCTTGGGATTGATCACGATTACATCGCAGCCCTTTGCAATCAGATCCTCAATGTCGGCCTGCTGCTTCGTCATATCACCGTCGGCGTTCGCCGTAAAGCAGGTGATCCCCTGCTTGGCGCAGGCTTCCTTAAAGGAGCTTTCCTGCGTGGCAAAATACGCGCCGCCCAGCGTTTGCATCGAAAGGCCGATTTTCAGCTCTTTTACGTCCTTTTTCGTTTCCGCCGAAGAGGAAGTTCCGCCCGACGGAGTCTCCGCCGGCTTTTCTCCCGTCGAAACTGCGCCCGCGCAGCCGAATAAGGATGTTCCCATCATGCAGGCTGCGAGCAGCACACCCGCCACCTTTTTCCTGTTTTTCATTACTACAATCCTCCCTATCAAATGATTCACACCTGTTTTGTTTGTCGCAGAATCCCCGCTCCGGGAAAAACGCCTTGGTAGTGCGTGGGGCGTTTTTATCCCTTTGCAGGGGAATCCAGGTATTTGAACGGCGGCACTACTCGCCGAACCCCTGCCAATGCCATGCTAATTCTTTTTGCGGCTGCCCTGCAGCAGTACCGCAACAATAATGATGATTCCCTTGATGACCTGCTGCGGGTAACCCGCCACGTTCATCAGGTTCATAATGTTGCCGATCAGCCCGAGGATCAGAACGCCTACCAGCGTATTGATCGCCGTGCCGCGCCCGCCGGAAAGGCTTGCGCCGCCGATCACGCAGGCCGCGATCGCGTCCATTTCCATTCCGCTGCCGATGGTGGGCGAGCCCACACCGGTGCGCCCGTCGCTGATGATGCCGGCAAACGCGCACAGAAAGCCCGAAATGGTATAGACCATCCACTTATAATAGTTCACCCGGATACCGGAAAGGCGCACCGCTGTTTCGTTGCTGCCGATCGCCTGTACAAACCGGCCGAAGCTGGTGTACCGGAGCAAAAACGCGATCACCACAAATACCAGAAGCGCCGTGATCACCGGAAACGGGATGGAATACAGGGAGCCCTGACCGAAAATAGAAACCGCCCGGCTCTGAATCGGGATCGGCGTACCCCTCGAAACGATATAGGCAATGCCGCGCGCGGCGGACATCATCGCCAGCGTAACCACGAACGGCGCCATGTTCTGAAACGCCGAAAAATAACCGGAAATCATGCCGCACAGCGCCGCGAAAAAGAAGGTCAGCAACAGCGCGACCGGCAAGCTGGTAAAGGTTGCAAAATAAGCAAACAGAACGCCGCTCAGCGCAACGACCGATCCAACCGAAAGATCGATTCCTCCGGTCAGAATCACCAGCAGCATACCCATGCTGACAATGGTGGTACCCGAAAGCTGCCGCAGCAGGTTCGAAAGGTTTTTCTGTGTAAAAAACGCGTCCGATATCGTACTTGAAATGATGATCAGCAGCAAAAGCACCACAAGAGCTATGTATTTCTTAAAAAGCTCGGAGGCACGTTCCTGCCCCGTGAATTTTCCCCGCAGTCCTCCTTGCAGCTTCAAATCGTCGCCTGCAGAATGGTTCATTTCGCATTCCCTCCAACCGCTAGTTTCATAATGTTCAGCTCAGAAAGCTCTTCCTTTTTCAATTCTCCCTTTTTTTCGCCGTTGTCGATCACAATCGTTCGGTCACACATGCCGATGATCTCGTTCAGCTCAGAGGAAATGATGATCACACCCAGATTGCGTTTGGCAAACTCGTTGATCAAATTATAGATTTCGATTTTGGCCCCGACATCCACTCCGCGCGTCGGCTCGTCGAAAATAATCACCTGAGAATCGGTGTTGAACCATTTGGCCAGCACCACCTTCTGCTGATTGCCGCCGCTGAGCTGATGCACCGCCGCATCGATGCTGTCTGTTTTCACCGTCAGCTTTTCCACAAGCGACTGTGCAAGACGGTTCTCCTGCCCCTGCCGGATGACGCCAAGAAACCCCCGAACGCTGCGGATATTCGGCATGGTGATGTTGTGCTTGATGGCAAAATCCAGCACCAGTCCCTGCTCCTTGCGGTTTTCGGGAATGAGACCGATCCCGAGCCTCACGGCGTCCTTCGGGGAATGGATCGTGACCTCTTGTCCGTTCAAATACACTTTCCCGGATTTCTTCCTGTCCGCGCCGAAAATCGCGCGCACAATCTCGCTTCTGCCGCTGCCCACCAGGCCCGAAATGCCAAGCACCTCGCCCCGGCGCACAGAAAAGCTGATCCGGCGAAAGGCCTCGCCCTCCAGCTCCTCCACCCGCAGAATTTCTTCGCCCATCTCGACTGCGCGCGGCGGAAACATGGTGGAAAGCTTACGGCCGATCATCAGCTCGATCACCTGGTTCATCTCCATCTGATCGCGCCGGCCCGTGCCGGTCACCTCACCGTCGCGCATGATCGTAATGGAATCGGCGATCTGAAAAATTTCTTCCATCCGGTGAGAAATGTAGATGATGCTGACCCCTTCACTGCGCAGCTTATTCAGCGTTTCAAACAGCGCTGCGGTTTCCTTCGGGCTCAGTACGGCGGTCGGCTCATCCAGAATCAGAATTTTTGCGTTCTGCGAAAGCACCTTTGCGATTTCGACCACCTGCTGGTACGCGACGCTCAAATCCTGCACACGGCTTTTCACGTTAATGTCGAAATTCAGACTATGTAAAACAGCTTCGGCCTTTTCGTAAAGGCGTTTCCAGTCGATCAGCTTGCCGCTGCTCAGCCGGTCCAGAAAAATGTTTTCGGCCACCGTCAAATCGCCGGCCAGTTCAAATTCCTGGTAAATGATCCCGACCCCCAGCTCTTTTCCCCGGCGCGGGGAACCGATTTCCACCGGTACGCCGTCAATCTCAATCGTTCCCTCGTCTTTCTGATAAGCGCCGGACAGAATTTTCATCAGCGTGGACTTTCCGGCTCCGTTTTCGCCCACCAGCGCATGAATTTCACCGGGCCTTACCGCAAGGCTTACGCCGCTCAGCGCTTTTACGCCTCCAAAACTTTTTTTGATCCCTTCCATCCGGACACGATACCTGTCCTCCAAGATTCTGCCTCCTTTCCCCCAAAACACAAGCACGCACGCAATTTGTTATATTTACTAAAAAAATTACCGTTTTGTTTTTAATATTATTATAATCTTCTTGAGGCGAATGTAAAGTACGCACATTTTTGTTAGTGTGATAGTTACAAAAATGTGCGTACTTTACAATGAGAAAAAATGAGGTATACTGAAATCAGAAAAATTTACAAAAAATACCATAAATGTAAATATTTTATATTTATCCTGAACAGTAAGGAGGTGATACCCATGTGCTAACTTCTTGTAAACTCAGAGACGCCTAGTTGAATGAAGCTAGAGACAAAAGAAAGGAAGCGTGAAAAATCATGAAATCGTGGCTTAAAAAACTGTCTGTTTTAGCAGTCGCCCTGACGATGGTGTTTTCCACCACAAGTGTGGCTCTCGCTGCTGATGCCAAAGAAAGCTCTTCTCTGACGCTATATGATTCCACCACCACTTTCCGCCATTTTGACTTTACATTGAACGCTGACAACTCCTTTCAGACAGGGAATCCTTCCAGCATTGTCAACCAGGTTTTGAACACCAAAGTCATTGAGAACTCCTATATTAAGGCTACGTTCCTGCCGGATTACGGCGCGAGGCTGATTTCCCTGATTTACAAGCCGACCGGGAAAGAGCTTTTGTACCAGAACCCCGTCGGAACGCCTTATGGGATCAACGAATACAATTTTTACTACAACTGGCTGATGGTTTACGGCGGAATCATGCCGACCTTCTCGGAGCCTGAGCACGGAAAATACTGGCTGACTCCCTGGAGCTACCAGGTCGTCGCACAGGATTCCGAAAAAATTTCGATTCAGATGACAAAAACCGACGATGTTAATTTTGCAGCGACCCCCGGCAAGTTCGATAACGGCGCGACCGGCATCACCTGCAAGGTAACGTATACGGTTTACGCGGACAAGCCGACCGTAGAAATGAAGGTCAATCTGAAGAACAACAAGAATCAGGCTGTCAAATATGAATACTGGACCTGCAACACGCTGGCGCCAGGTTCCACCCCCGGCAACACCGTCGGCTCCTCCTCCATGGAGATCGTAGCCCCGATGACCGAGGTAAAGAGCAAAGATGACTGGTGGCCCTGGATGGCTACCGTGGACGATGCGGTAGACGCTTCGAATCACATCTTTAAGTTTGACAACCTCGCGCATTTCTCGAATTGGGACGACATGGGCATTGCCTATGCGAACGATCTTTCCGACAACTGGTGGGGCGTCATCAACCACGATAATGAGCAGGGAATCCTGCGCATCGCCGACAATGCCAACGCCACACCCGGCATGAAACTCTGGACCTGGGGACATGACCAGAGCTACGCCGTTAACCCGGAAACCTCTTATGGCAATTCCGCACGTCCTTATATCGAACTGTGGGGCGGCAACTCCTTTGAGTTCTTTGCCGACGCAACCCTGCAGCCCCTTGAGGAAAAAGAGTGGACAGAATATTATACTCCTACCGTAGGGCTCAGCCAGGTTACCAAGGCGAATCAGAACGCCGCAGCTTACCTGACCAAGAGCACCTCGGGCACGCAGGCCACCTTCGACGCAAAGGTCAACACTACCCTGCCGGGGAAAACGATCCGCGCGACAATGAAGCTGGTCGGCAGCACCAATTACACTCTTCTGGACACCACCTTTACCGCTCAGGCAAACAATGCACAGACGCTGACCGCAAACGCTGATCTGAACAACATCGCGGCCGGAAGCTACACCTATCAGCTTGAGCTGAAGGATTCCTCCAATCAGGTTCTGCTCGTCGCCTCCATTCCCTTCACCAAATCCGGCGGCGGCACCTCTCCCGATCTGCCCAGCGCGACCTGGCATCTGTACAACCAGAACGTCAGCGGCACTTCTCCCAGCGGCCAGAACCTGCAGACCACCAACAGCGGACTCACCGGCTGGCAGCCGATCCGTGAAATCACCTCTGCTCCCGCTTATTGGTACAGCCCCGAGTTAAACGGCGCGTATGCTGCCGGAAACTGGGACTTCACCCTTTGGAGCTCCGCGCCCGCGGGTGCCTCTAATGTGACCGTGGAACTGTATAAGACAGATCTCAACGGCGGGAACGCCACACTGATCGGTTCACAGACCAAAGACGTCTCCCTTACGGGCACCGGGAACCATCCGTCTCAATACACCTTCAGCAACGTCGGCAAAACGACATTCTCCGGCCAGCGCCTGATGGTGAAAATCACAAAAGCCTCCGGTGCATCTGTCACGATGGCCTACAATACCAACGACTTCCCAACCCGGCTTGTCACCCCGTAACGCGGGAACAGCGGTGAGGAAAGTTCCACCTTCCGCTGAACCGCCGCACTGAGTTCTTCCTAATGCCGGCCGGTCTCATTCAAAATGGGGCCGGCCGGCATTTTTTGCAAATCGCTGTGCGAGTCCGCCTCCTATCTCCATTTTACCACCCCGATTCCTGCCAAGATTCTCGAAATACGGGGATCCATTTCCCCGGAAAGGACACACATATTGCTTTATTTGTAATAAATAGATAAAATTTTGAAAAATGATATCTGCAAAAACAGCTTTTTCCTTAAATTAATCTTGACAAAAATTATCCAGTTTGCTAGAATGCAGACAGAAAGTGGAGGTGGCACCTTGCTCATCACAAAAGAGACCGACTATGCATTGCGAATTCTGCGCGCATTGGCAGGCGGCGATCGTCTGACTGCCTCAGAGCTGGCCGCAAATGAGCAGATCCCCCAACAGTTTGCCTATAAAATATTGAAAAAGCTCCACAAAGCGGGCTTTGTTCAAATCGCGCGCGGGGCCGACGGCGGCTGTACCCTGGACGCCGACCTCAGCAGCGTCACGCTGTTCCAGCTCATCCGTGCAATGGAACGGGACGCCACCGTGAGCGCCTGCACCGCTCCCGGCTACGAGTGCCAGTGGCGGCGCGCGCACGGGGGCGAGATCTGCAAGGCACACATCCATCTTGCGCAGATTCAGCAGGCAATCAACCGCGAGCTGGATTCCCATGCCCTGAAAGATATTTTATTTGGCAGCTGACCCTTCCCTCTCTTACCGTCAGCAAAACTCTAACGATACACAGTCGCAAAAGGAGGAAGCAATATGTTATTCAAGACCACACAGCAGCACGAGGAACTCCGGGCGAAGGTCCGGAACTTTGCAGAGGAGAAAGTCAAACCCCTGACCTTCCTGCTGGACAAGGAAAATGAATTCCCGGCGGAAGCAGTCGCCGAGCTGGGAAAAATGGGACTGCTGGGCATCCCTTACCCCAAGGAATGGGGCGGCCTGGGACTGGATATCATCAGCTATGCCATCGCCGTAGAAGAGCTCTCCCGCATAGACGGCGGAACCGGAGTTATTCTTTCGGCACATACCTCTTTAGGCACATGGCCTATTTTCGCCTTCGGCACCGAAGCCCAGAAGAAAAAGTACTTAATCCCGTTATGTAAGGGCGAAAAGCTCGGCGCCTTCGGACTCACAGAGCCGAACGCGGGCTCGGATGCCGGCGGAACGGAAACCACCGCCGTAGATAAGGGCGATTATTACCTGCTCAACGGCGGCAAGATTTTCATCACGAACGCCCCCAAGGCAGATACTTACGTGGTCTTTGCAGTGACCACCCCCGACATTGGTACACACGGAATTTCGGCCTTCATTGTAGAAAAGGGCTGGAAGGGCTTTGAATTCGGCGATCATTACGACAAGATGGGCATCCGCTCCTCCTCCACCGCTGAGCTGATTTTCAACGACGTAAAGGTTCCCAAAGAGAACCTTCTCGGCAAAGAGGGCGACGGCTTTAAAATCGCGATGGCCACGCTCGACGGCGGCCGTATCGGCATCGCCTCTCAGGCGCTTGGCATCGCGCAGGGCGCGTTCGAGCAGGCGGTGGATTACGCCAAAGAGCGCGTTCAGTTCGGCAAGCCCATCGGCTTCCAGCAGGCCATCTCTTTCAAGCTTTCTGATATGGCAACCAAGCTGCGCTGTGCGCGGCTGCTGATCTACTCCGCCGCAGAGATGAAGGAAAACCACGAGCCTTACGGCATGGAGTCGGCCATGGCCAAGCAATATGCCTCCGACATTGCGCTTGAAGTCACAAACGACGCGCTCCAGATTTTCGGCGGCACCGGCTACCTGAAGGGTATGGAAGTGGAGCGGATGTACCGCGACGCCAAGATCACCACTATTTACGAGGGTACCAACGAGATTCAGCGCGTCGTCATCGCGTCCCACATTCTGGGCAAGCCGCCGAAAAAAGCCGGCGGGGCCGACCGCCGCATGCAGAAGCCCGCTCCCATCACCGGCGTGCGCAAAAAGGTACTGTTCCGCGAGGGCGACTCCAAAGAGCAGGTGCAGGCGTTGGCGGAAGCCCTGAAAAAGGACGGCTTCGACTTTACAGTCGGCATTCCGATGGATACCCCCATTGCCAGAGCGGAGCGCGTTGTTTCCGCCGGCAAGGGCATCGGCGACAAGAAGAACATGAAGCTGATTGAAAACCTGGCCAGGGCCGCGGGAGCCGCCGTCGGTTCTTCCCGCCCGGTCGCGGAAACGCTCAAATATGTTCCGCTCAACCGCTATGTCGGCATGTCCGGCCAGAAGTTCACCGGCAACCTGTACATTGCCTGCGGCATTTCAGGCGCGACTCAGCACCTGAAGGGCATCAAAGACGCCTCGATCATTGTGGCGATCAACAAGAACGCCAACGCTCCCATTTTCAAAAACTGCGACTACGGCATCGTCGGCGATGTCAACGAGATCCTGCCCCTGCTGGCCGAGGCCCTCGGCACCGCTGAAAAGCAGCCGGCCCCGCCCATGATAAAGATGAAGCGCCCGCAAATGCCAAGACCCGAACCCATCGGCCCCCGCTACGTCTGCAGCGGCTGCGGCTACGAGTATGTGCCGGAGCTGGGCGATGAGGAAAGCGAAATCGCACCCGGCACCCTGTTCCAGAACCTGCCGGAGGATTGGGTCTGCCCCGAGTGCGCCGAGCCGAAGGATCAGTTTATTGAGGCATAATGTCAGAGGGAGGAAAAATTTATGTATTGCGTCAGAAATGTAACCGAAGATTTATACTGGGTCGGGGCCAACGATCACCGGCTCGCCCTGTTTGAAAATGCATATCCCATCCCCAGAGGCGTTACCTACAATTCGTATCTTCTGCTGGATGAAAAAACCGTGATGTTCGATACGGTGGACTGGTCCGCCTGCCGCCAGCTGGTAGAAAATGCGCAGCATGTGCTGAAGGGCCGCCCGCTGGATTACCTCGTCATCAACCATCTGGAGCCGGACCACGCCGCTTCCATCGATGAAATCCTGCTCCGCTGGCCGGATGTAACGCTGATCAGCAACGAAAAGGCGTTCATGCTGATGCGTCAGTTCGGGTTCCACGTGGATTCCCACAAGATCATCGAGGTAAACGAAGGCGACACTTTCAGCTTCGGCAAGCACACCGTCACCTTTGTATTCGCGCCTATGGTGCACTGGCCCGAGGTCATGGTCACGTTCGATACCACCAACGGCGTTCTGTTCTCCGCCGATGCGTTCGGCACCTTCGGCACTCTGGACGGAAAGCTCTTCGCGGACGAGGTCAACTTTGACCGCGACTGGCTGGACGATGCCCGCCGGTACCTGACGAACATCGTCGGCAAATACGGCCCGCACATTCAGCTGCTGCTGAAAAAGGCCGGCGGGATACTTGACCAGATCAAATACATCTGCCCGCTGCACGGCCCCGTGTGGCGTAAGGATTTGATGTACTTTATTCAGAAATACGATATTTGGAGCCGCTATGAGCCGGAGGAGAAAGGCATTCTGGTCGTCTATGCCTCCATGTACGGCAACACCGAATCCGCCGCACAGGCGCTGGCTGCAAGGCTGTGCGACAAGGGCATGACAAACGTCGCGCTGTACGACGTTTCCTCTACCAACGTGTCTCAGCTGATCTCCGAAACCTTTAAATACAGCCATCTGGTGCTGGCCTCCGTCACCTATAACCTGGGTATTTACCCTGCCATGCACAACTACCTGCTGGATATGAAGGCTCTGAACGTGCAGAAGCGCACCGTCGCCATTGTTGAAAACGGCTCCTGGGCCTGCAAGTCCGGCGATCTGATGCAGAAGTTCCTCACGGAAGAAATGAAGGATATGACCGTGCTCAATGAGCGCGTCAGCATGGCGTCTGCCCTTGGCGAGGATAAGGAAGTGGAGCTGGATACTCTGGTGGATGCGATTCTGGACTCCATGAATGAGAAAAAATAACCGATTACCCTGCGGTACGTCAGCTGCCACTCCCCTTGTTTTAACCGCCGCGCGGCTAAACTGGATGCTGACGCGTGCAGACTGATCCCGCAGCCGGATCGCCGGGCCTCTTGCCGGTACCCCTATCTTGGCAAGAACCCGGCGGTCTTTTTTATATTCACAGCAGCGATCGCACAGCGTGTCACCTTCCAATTTCACTTGTGCGCGCTCCTCCTGACCGCTCGTGTGTTACACTCACGGCAGGCCGAACCTGCGCGCGCAACGCATATTCCACCAGGGTGTGTAGCATCTTTATCGGCACGTAGAAAACCCTCCCATCGCAGCTTGTGTCCGCGACAGGAGGGTTTCATACAATAGGCCGGGGCTTTTGAGCCCCGGCCATATTTTAACATTCTCTATTATGAGGGGGTGGTCGTCATTTCTTCCTGTTTTTCTTCCGGGGCAGCCGGAGCGGCTTCACCAGCCGGCGTAGAATCTGTGCCGAGGAAGTTCGGCAATGTCATACCCGCCTGCTGGAACAGTTCGTTCATCGGCGGAATGGATTTCAGCATACCGGAGAGAAAATTGGCCGTGGTCGGGGAGCCGTTTTCTCCGCCCATGCTGTCCCATACGGTGACCTTGTCGATCTTGATATTCTTGATGGCGTCCACCTGAAGCTGCACCAGCTGCTCCAGCTTGTCGGCGATGATAAACTTGACCGCCGCATCCGGATCACCGCCTGCCGCACTGACAAGCTGCTGCATACCGGCTGCCTGTTTGGTCAGGATTTCCTCAACGCCTCTTGCCTGCGCCTCCATTCTGGCATAGATGGCGTCCGCCTCACCTCTGGCCTTACGGCGGGTTACCTCTGCCTCTGCTTCGGCCGCAATTTCCTTCTGCTGCTTGTCGATTTCGGCCTTTACGACGATATCTGCCTGCTGAGAAGCCCGAACCAGCTCGGCGCGCTGCTGCTCCGCGCGCTGCTGCGCACCGTAAGCCTCCTGCAGCGCCATAGCCGCCTGCACCTTTTCCGCAGCCGTTGCCTGGCGCAGTGCCTCGGCTTCCTTTTCGCGCCGGTTTGCATCCGATTGGGCAACCTCTATTTTTGCGTCGTTTTCACCCTGAATGGCAGTGGCATCCGCCGCAGCCACCTGAATGCGCTGATCCTTGAGGGCGTTTGCATGGCCGATTTCACCGTCGCGATTCTTTTCCGCCACGCTCTTTTTCGCGTCGTTAATGGCTTTGGCCGCCGCTTCCTTGCCCAGCGCATCAATATAGCCGGATTCATCGTTGATATCCGTCACGTTCACGTTGATGAGCCTCAGGCCGATTTTCTTCAGCTCGATCTCTACGTTATTCGACACCGCAAGCAAAAACTTGTCGCGGTCGGTATTGATCTCTTCTATGTCCATTGTCGCGATGATCAGACGCAGCTGACCGAAAATAATATCCTTCGCCAGCTCCTGAATCTCCACCAGCTTCAGTCCCAAAAGCCGCTCCGCCGCGTTTTGCATGATCCCCGGCTCTGTGGAAATGCCGACGGTAAAGCGCGAAGGCACATCCACCCGGATGTTCTGCTTGGACAGAGCGTTCTTCAGGTCAACATTAATGGAGATCGGCGTCAAATCCATATACTGGTACGCCTGAATGATGGGGATGATGAAAGCCGCGCCGCCGTGAATACATTTCGCGGACCGCATCTGCCCCGACGTGTCGTTCCCAACCTTTCCGTAAATGACCAGAACCTTGTCGGACGGGCATTTGCGGTAGCGTGAGAGCACACCGATCAAAGCGGCGAAAAGCACAACCACAATGATCGTAATTGCTACAATAATTTCAATTCCCATAAAAAGACCTCCCGATTTCTATATTTTCATATTGTTCCTGTCATTGCGCAGGATCAGAGGGCTCTTCCTCCTCCTGCTCCACAACAAGAACATTGTCCGCGCGAACATCCACTACCCGCACAAACGCCCCGCTCGGCAAACTGACCGCTCCGTCCGTGATGGCGGAGGCTTCGATAAAACGCTCCTGCACCGTCAGATTTACCTTTCCCTGCCCGGCTCCCCGCGCCGGAATCATCAGATACACCGTCGCCGTCTGCCCCAGGGCGTTGCGCATTTGCAGCGTCCCGTTCGAGGCCAGGCGCGCCGTCAGCTGAATGATCTTTGCCACGCCATACATGGCCAGCGCGCCCAGAACAGCGCCAATGAACACGGAAAGCGTTCCTGCTACGCCGGACTGATACGCAAGAATTGCCGTCCAGCTGAAAACAGCGAGAAACGCCACAATCCCTTCCAGCGTAAACAGGTGCAGCGCGCCCAAATCGCCGGGACTTCCGCCGTCCCCCGTGCCGGGGTCAGCAGAATCCAGCCCCGCATCCCCGCTGATGTCCACATCGAAATCGACCGAATCCCCAAGGCTGTCAAGGCCGGAGAGGTCATCCGGATTGATCCCCGGGCCGCTTTGGCCAAAGCCGACAATCGTCATCACGATCTGGATCAATAAAATAACGCTCGACGGCACGGCAATGCAGTATAATACCTGCGAAAGCAAATCCAGAGTTCCCCACCACTCCTGCATATTCCTCACCTCAACGTAAATGTAATTTACTTTTAGTATACCACTCCGGTGAATATGTGTCAATTGATTTTATCGTTATTCACAGCAGACCTTTTCGGATTTTTTGAGATATTCAGTTGAAAAACCGTAAAAAGATTGCTATACTGATGTAAATAAAATTTACGTACGCAGCACAGAGGTGACTGGGATGGATGCACAGAAACTTGGCCGAAAGATACGGGAAGCCCGCCTTGCCAAGCGCTTGACGCAGAGCGAGGTGGTCGGCGACTTTATTACACGCAATATGCTCAGCCAAATCGAAAGCGGCGCGGCGACCCCCTCCATGAAAACACTGGAGTATTTATCTAAGGTTCTGTCTGTTCCGATGAGCCAGCTCGTTCCGGGGGACGACCCCATTGAAACGCTGACGCAGGCGAAAACTGCCCTGGCGCAGGGGCAGGCGGAACGCGCCCTCTCTCTTGTGGGGGATTTCATTTACGATCTGCACGACGAAAGCGACGCGATTGCAGCCCGTGCCCACCTGATGCTGGCGCGACAGTTTGCGCAGCACCACGAATATGTATCTGCCGCCACGCACGCGCGCCTGGCAGCAGAACGCGCCCAGCGGGGCATTTACGCCTGTGCCGACGTTCGCGTGAGCGCGCTTTCGCTATTGGATGAAATAGAGCAGTCATAAGGGATGCCCCGCGCTGCCATCTGCAGACCGCACCTTTTGCATCTGTGGGCACGGTTTATAGCAGCCGCGGCTGCGCCCCCAAATTTCACCGCTGTGGTTCCAATTTGCTTTTTTATATGTTATAATTACTTCACACTGCACGCCGAAGCAGAGCTTCGGTCAGCTGAGAGAACATTGAAACATCCACCTTAGAGGGAATCATATTTTGTCTCACTCTAAGAAAGAAGAAACAGCCATAGGATATTCTAACAACCTCACACCGCAAATCAAGGCAAAGCCTTGGGTGGTTGAGTCGTCTCAGAAATCCGGGTAGAATTATCATCAATCGGTTTGATCATTGATGATAGCATCATTTTACTGATATCGATCCCGGGTACTGTTTCACGTCGGGTCCGCTATTCACCCCGCCGCGGGGTGTTTTGCATATTAAAGGAGAGTTAGCATGAATCAACCAGCCACCGGCTTCCCCACCGATTTCAGCCGGTACTCCGCCGGGCAGGAAAAGAAGGCTCTTCGCTGGGAGGCGAACCGCCTTTGCATTGTTTTAATTGCGATTCAGGCACTTGTGGCGGTTTTATCACTGCTGTCACGAATTTATCTGCGCGAGCTGGGCCTCATGGGTTACCCGCTCGATGCGTTTCAGGGAGTTCCTCCCATCCTGTACTTTTTGTCCTATGCGTCTTTGTATCTTGTCGGCCTCACGCTGCCGGTGCTCCTATATTGGGGAATTCGCCGTATTTCACCCGTACAAGCTTTGCCATTTGAGCCGGTTCGGCCCATGGCCGCCTTCTGGATGATTCTGTTCGGCGTAGGGGTCTGCACCACCGCAAACATTCCCTCCAGCATGGTGGTATCCTTTTTCAAGTCCATGGGGTACAGCGGCAACATACCCGATCTTCCCCTGAATGAGGATCCCTTCATTCAGGTACTGTTTTTTCTGACGCTGGCGGTGATTCCTCCCCTTACAGAGGAACTGATCTTCCGCGGCGCAATTTTAAGCGGACTGCGTCAGTTTGGCGATACAGCGGCAATTTTCGGCTCTGCGTTTCTGTTCGCGCTCTACCATGGCAATTTCGCTCAGATGGTGTTTGCGTTCCCGTGCGGCCTGGTGCTGGCATTCGCCGTCGTCAAAACCGGCAACCTGTGGGTAGCGGTTTTGATCCATTTCATCAATAATGGAACCTCGGTTCTGTTCCAGCTTTCTCAGTTTTATACCGATCAGGCGACCGCCTCTACCGCTTATACCATTTACTTTATCGGCTCAGCCTTGGCGGGTGTCGGGGCGCTGATTCTTCTGTCCCGCCGCAACAAAAGCTTGTTCCGGCTGGATAACTACAACTCCGCGCTTTCAACCTCGCAGAAATTTGTCACCACGCTGTGGAACCCGGGCGCCGTCGCTCTGATTCTGCTTTCACTGGTCAGCGCGGTTTACGTTCTGGAGACCTATTGACATGACAAATCTGGAACGCGATGAAAAAATGATGCGCCGTGCGCTCGAGCTGGCGCGGCAGGCCGCACTGGAGGGCGAAGTCCCCGTCGGCGCCGTTGTTGCGCGGGGGGATGAAATCATTGCGGAGGGTCGGAACCGCCGGGAAGCCTGCAAAAATGCCCTTTGCCATGCGGAGATTGAGGCGATCGACGCCGCGTGCCGCGCGCTTCATGGCTGGCGGCTGTGGGAATGCGATCTTTATGTCACCTTAGAGCCATGCCCCATGTGCACGGGCGCGATTCTGAACGCCCGAATTGCTCGGGTGATCTTCGGCGCCAGCGACCCCAAAGCCGGTTCCTGCGGCTCCATTGTCAATCTGTTTGATCTGCCGTACAACCACCATCCCCAGCTGGTATCCGGTGTTCTGCGCGAGGAATGCGGCGAAGTTCTCACAGAATTCTTTCAGCGGCTGCGCGACCAGCGGGCTGTGAAAAAGCCATCAGAACCGAAATCCCCCGCAAAAGATGGAACAGAATAATCACCGGGATGCCAAAGCCGGCGGATGAGGCTTCACATAAATTCCGCCCGCGGATTATAATGGCATCAGGGAACCCACAGTTACTAAAAAAACTCAAACCAGCAGCCTGCCATTTGCAGGCTGTGATTTTTATCTGATTGACGAGAGGATGGAAAGCCGATATGTGTACATCGATCACACTGCTGAATGCGCAGGGAGAAAACTTTTTTGGACGAACCATGGATTTTTCTTACGATATTGAGCCGGAGCTGTATGTGCTGCCGCGAAATTATGTGTGGAACGGCGCCTGTGGCGGTCAGAGAATGCACAATCTGTATGCCATCATTGGCGTAGGGCAGGAGGATGGCCCCCTGATGGCTTTTTATGACGGCGTGAATGAAAAAGGCTTCGCCGCAGCTTCTCTGTATTTTGCCGGGTACGCGGCATACGAAACAAAACCGATGCCGGGGAAAATGCCTGTGGCCTCGATGGACTTTCTCCATTACATGCTGGCAAACTGCACCTCTGTAGAGGATGTGGAAAAACTGGTTTCACAGGTTTCGATCATCGGCGTGCCGGACCCGGTGACAAATACGGCCGCCCCGCTTCACTGGATCGCCACAGACCGCAGCGGGAAAAGCGTTGTCGTCGAGCGCACAGAGCAGGGCACACGGGTATACCCAAACCCCATCGGCGTGATGGCAAACAGCCCGGAATTCCCGTGGCACATGACGAATTTAAAAACCTACGCGCAGGTATCGCCCCGGCAGGCGACGGAGAACCAGTGGGGGAATCTCACGTTAAAGCCGTTCGGCCAGGGTGCGGGAACCTCGCTTTTACCCGGCGGATACACCTCCCCCGAGCGCTTTGCGCGCGCGGCCTACCTGAAAACACACCTGCCCGTCCCACAGACCAAGGAAGAAACGGTAATGTCCTGCTTCCATGTGATGGAGAGCGTATCCATCCCGAAGGGCGCGGTGATCAGCAACCGCGAGACATTTGATTACACACGGTACACGGTATTTTTGAACACCAAGACCTGCGAGTATTATTTTAAAACGTATGAGAATTCACAGATTCACATGGCCAGCATGTGGGAGAATTACCGTGACGGAGAATCCCGAATCCGACTGGGGCGTTTGAGCCGTCCTGTTCAATTTGGAAAGGTTACTGTCGTTTAAACCGAATGCTCCTGGAGCTCATCCTCTAAACACACAATCCAAACATCTACAATCAGTAGAAAGGAAAGTGCTTTCAACCGCTTGTTAACAAATGGTTGAAAACACTTCCTTTTTGTAATACGAAAACCCCCGGCTATGCCGGGGAGTTCAAAAAAGCTTTAGCGGTGAGTATAGTAAAAAAACTCCTTTTGATATAATGAAGCTGCGGTCTGCCAACTGCAGCAAGACATATCAAAAGGAGGACATTCGCATGAAGACGAACGACATAGATAGTTTAAACCATACGAGCTGGAATTGCAAATACCATATCGTATTTGCACCCAAGTACCGTAGGAAAGTAGCATATGGAAATATGCGAGTGGAAATAGGAAAAATATTGAGGGAGTTGTGTAATTGGAAAGGAGTAGAAATTATACAAGCAGAGGTGTGTCTGGATCATATCCACATGCTGGTAAAGATACCACCGAAGATAAGTGTTTCAGGATTCGTGGGATTTCTCAAAGGAAAGAGCACACTGTTGATCTTTGAGAGACATGCAAATTTAAAATACAAGTATGGGAACCGGACATTCTGGTGCAGAGGATATTTTGTAGACACGGCAGGAAAGAATGACAAAGCAATTGCCGAGTATATCAAAAATCAGCTGGCAGAAGACCAGATTGAAGATCAGATGACGCTCAAAGAGTACGTCGACCCGTTTACGGGTAGCAAGTAACAAACCCTTGCAAGTGGCAGACCGTACCAGCGCCTTGAGGCGCCGCCAGAAAAACAGGGCTTTGCCCGCATATGAAGAACCCCCGGCTTTGCCGGGGGGTAACTAT
>NZ_AKFU01000019.1:0-32500 GCF_000277625.1 Clostridium sp. MSTE9 | reverse complement strand
CGTAATACGTAAAAAATCCCTTCCAGCACTTTCCTTGGCGGTATCGGAGGACGGCCTTGTCCGGGTGCGTGTTTATACTTTTTCTGCGGGTCCCGCTTTTTTACTGGTATCTTATCCTTGATTTCTTCCCAAAACTCATCCGATATTGTCCATGACTGATAAGATTTCTTCTCTTTCATTCTTCTCTCACCAGTCCCTATTTTACACCTTGTTTTAATTTATGGATAGGCTCTTAATATTTGTTCTTTGGACATATTTAAGAGATCCTTCTTGATTATTTTTCAGTACAAATAGAATTTATATAAAAACAGGTCATTTTAATATTATCTGCCTTGTCTGTCATAAACAGCATGAGCAATTTACATCGTTTGTGTTAGGGAAAGTTTCAAACAATCTTTTAATTGATGGTTATGAAATTACATGTCCCTATCAAGCCCAATACATTTAAAATTTCATACCAAGCTTCACATGATTGCCAGAATCTGTCATTCGCCATTTTCAATCATCAACCTTAAATTCATTATATTACCGGATATACCCAATTACAACAAAATAAATATAAAATCGCAGAATTGCAAAATTTGTCAGATCGCATATTATTATTACAATGACCTCGAATACATAATCATCTTCCCTCATCAAAAGAGAGATTCCCTTAGGATTGTCTATTGCGGCAATTGCTGCAATCCTCAAATAAAAACACACTCTATTTATGGACTATGCCTCTTCTATTTCTTATAAAATTGATTTTTTTTCGAAGGCCTGTATAAAATGTATCCTCGGATGGAAGAAATATCGATTGAGAAGGTTTTTATTTAGATTGATAAATTCATAAATTTTTATCAATCGGTTATTCTAAGTAGAGAAAGACCTGGACAAAAATATAATTTAGAAAGTAGATGAAATCATATGGGCATCATTACATGGATTGTATTAGGTGCGTTAGCAGGATGGATCGCCAGTATGATCGTTGGTAAAAATTCAGAAATGGGGGCTTTCGCTAATGTATGCATCGGTATTGCAGGTGCATTTATTGGCGGGTTCGTATTTAACCTTATTACTGGTGTAGGGTTTACTGGATTTAATCTTTGGAGCTTGGTTGTAGCAATAATAGGATCAATCATTCTGTTGTTAATTATTAATCTTGTTCAGAAATCAAGACATGATAACGCGGATCAACCTATTAATAGATAACCTCCTCATAGACAATAAAACAGAAGAGCCCACTGGATGAAATCCACGGGCTCTTCTGTTGTTTACTTTAATAGCTTTTAGCCGGCAGGGGAATTTATATTTTAAAAATTAATTCATTATGAAGCTTCCATTATTGCAAAAACAGGGATATCGCACGTTATCTCCTTGTCTCTATTCAGAAATTTAAAACAGGCGACCGCGTTATACGATAATGCTTTTTCGACATTTCCAAATAATAAATGATTATTGATATCCTTCTCTAATTGTACGGAAAGCTTTAAAGTCAGCGCCTGATTTGGAGGAATCAAAATTACACTGTTCGATGCATCTTTATGTTCTATTACTAATTCGATTGTCGGTCGAAAATATTCTTGATAATCAGATTCTACTGCAAGAAGCTGCACAAGGACTTCATTAACACATTCGGTTTGGTGGCCCTTATTGACTATATCAAAATATGCTTGAAATGATATTTTATTTGATTCTCTATGAGATGCGTTTCATCTCTAAAGGATACAATTGTCTGAAATCTCTTTTCAAAATACTCCTTTGTAAAATTTAGAAAGTATCCCAAAACTGTACCTAATAAAGCGGATATTACGGACATCCAATTATCGTTCATCACTACTTCCCCCCATTACTCGCTTGTATTATAACATAAATCCAGATAAGGGAGTTCTCTTATCTGAGAACAGATTTTAATAAATACAAAATCCCCTCAACCGAAATCATCCGGCTAAGGAGATCACTGCTTTTTGATAGCTGTTATCTTAATAATTGTTCGGAACCGTTAATCAAAGCCTTCTTCCCCTTACTGATCAGCTTAAACCGTACATCAAATCTACATGAAATCAAATTCTATGTCTGATACCATTTTGCTGTTATCTCTTCCCCAAAGATAAGGAACTGTTCTATCCCCAACATAAAAAACAGCTGTTCGGTTCGCATTTTCCTGCACATGCACATCGAAATCGATCAGTTGAAAGCTCATACTTGCGTTCACCGCTTTTAAACGAGTTGATGCCTCCAAAGCGGTCACAGCAGGCATTTGCAAACCAGCTTATTGTATATTCGTCCGATCAAAATCAGGAGAAAAAAGATCCTGCAGACTCCCTGTTTACTTCTGCGGGATCAATTAATTCTGTATTGTCCACTTTTAGAATAGAAATAGAATATCACTTGCTTTTTTCATGCCAAGAGTGCATTGACAAATTACGGCAAAATGGTAAGATATTGGCATAGGGAAGCGAGGAAATGAAACTAACATACAACTTTACTGAATGCGATTATATTGAATTTGCTTTGAGGTCAGCAAAAAAAAATAACAAGAGAATTCTTACCACAGCTGCGTTGCTTCTTACCGGACTTTTCATAACGATTTTAGCAGCCAGTCACGCATCGGTAAAGGTTATTATTGAATTTGCATTTATTTTAATTGCTGTGGTTTTTTTGAATTATAAATTACATAACATTATTGTGAAGGAACAAGCGAAAGCGAACATCATGAAGCTTGGGAAAGATTTTTTTACAAATAATAAGACCCTTTATTTGTCTGATGAGGAAATCATCTTTTCGACAAGTGTCACAGTTAAAAAAATTAGTATTAAGGATATCATACAAATACATACAGATGATAAATTTGCATACATCGACATCATTGACAGTGCGATATTTATCCCCTTAAGCACTTCGAAACTACCTGTATTTTTAAGTGCTCTAAAAGACAAATGGGATAAGGAACAGCAAGAGCAGGAGAATCATTAGATTCTCCTGCTCTTTACTTTATCTGAATGCCTCGCTACTGATCACAAACGGCGTGGATGTTAAGACGGATTCTACCGCCCTGGGTCACTCTCAGGTATTCACTACAACAAACATTTACGCCCATATTTTTGAGAAAGTATAGGCCACGGCATCGGAGACGATCGCCTTTGCCCTGCCCCTGAAATTTCACTCGTAAACCCCCAATAAAGCCTCCAAATGGTATTTTCAAGAGAAATGAGAGCCCGGGAACCCACATTGATGCGGATTCCCGGGCTTAACATTTGGTGCGAGTGGTACTACAGCATTTATATGAAAAATCCTGTAAAATCAAGGTTTTGGATAGTCGAAAAGCAGGGTTTCCCATTCAAAACGAAATCATCCAGAGGGGGACTTAAGGGCGTTCCGCCAACAAAACGCCTTTCAATCTTCCTACCCGTGGTGATGATGATTTTGGTCACAGTGAGCGGCGGCGATCTGCTCCCCCGCCTCAGTCAGCACTATGCTGCCCAGCTCCAGCACCGGGGTATTGCCCAAAAAGTTGGGTCTGGAGGCCCCCTCCGCCACCGTTGCGCAGAAATACTCGTAGAGTGCGCTTTCCTTGTATTCCTCATAACCGTACCCGTTCAGTGGAATGTCGTAATCCAGGGTGACAAGGCCCAAATCTTCCAGTCTTTGCAGGAAAGCCCCTGCCTCTTTGACCGTCTTCATGTCGTCGGTTGCCGAGCGCAGGAAAACCGGCGCCAGGGCGGTGGAGACAAAATCTTCCTCCCGGCTATCCTTTATCGTGAACCGGGCCACGGGCAGATAATGGTTGTGACTGAGTTGATGGAGAAAGTCCTTTTGGTTTTCCGTCACCTCAACCGGCACGGCATGGGCATCAGTCTGGCGGGGGTACTCATGGTTGCAGCCGCAGTGTTCATCGTGTAGCATTGTTATACTCCTATCTTTTTGGCTTGATGAAACTATCATACACGGATGAAGGAAAAAAATCCATATCAATGCGCGGGTCTGCGAGTGTTATTATAGTATCTATTTGTTAAGTTAAGTAAAGTAGCATAAACGAGCAAATCGAAAAAACAGCAGAAAAAAATCAGAGTTGTCAAGTTTGACGACTCAGATGCTGGTGCGGGCGATCCGTGCACAGAATGAATCGTCTATAGTACTGATATTTCTCTGGCAGTTTGACAACAAGAATGGGGTAATTATTAAAATATAGGAAGCGACTGGAATTAAATCGTAAAGAGATACAGCAATTTCCGTATCCTGGTCGATTCACTAATTGGAATTTCATATAATAAACATAATGCGAAGTTACTGATAACAATATGTTTCATTCATCATTGACAATCAGTTTTTAAAATTTTAGCAATCTTTTTAAGATTCTCATAGTTTCCCTTGGAAAATATGTTTTCATAATCTTCGACGCGTTCAATAGATAAAGGGACTTCTAAAACAGTATTAATGAATTCCAATTGAGCTAAGACCTTTTCTTTTAAATCAGTAAACTGAATGCGCTCTTTTTTTGCATTTGCTAATTCTTCTGAGAGAAGTTTCTTTTCCTTGATGTATGTTTCAATTGAATTTGCCAATTGTTCGCTGATACTTTCTGGTTTCATAATATCATTCAGATCATTAGGCGTCGACATTATAGCTTTTTGAATATAACAAGAATTTTCTATTTCTCTGAAGATTTCTTGTATTGCATCCCAATTATAAATGTGATTTATTTGGAAATTCTCAACAACCTTTTCCACAGAAAATGTTTTTAAGAAGACCTCAAATGCAAAAACACTGTAATATTTCTCTAAAAGCGCCATGAATTCGATCCACTCTTTGCCTTGCAAGCTTTGTGGAATGTCAAGTGCGAATATTTCCTCGCACTCCTCCTTGCTCATGCTCCAAGTTGACACCTTTTGCAGATTCAAAAGTGCAAATTTCTGCCTTGCAACTGCTATAACTTCATCCCACTCGTGTTGTAAAATGAATGGGGGTTTTGGTGTCTGACAGAGTGCCTCAATATCTTTTTGACTGTAAGGTTGTAAATTGTGAATCTCTTGCTTGAGAGTTCTAAGAAAGTTATCCTTAACAGTTTTTGTAAAATTTGTATGTTCTCCTTCATCTAAAAAATCCAAGTTGCAGGATAATACTTTTATAGTTTCGCAATCATCTATCTTACTTATTTTTAAATACATAGAGTCGTTTCTAGTTATTGCACGGCAATAGAAAGTGATTACTTCATCTCGTAAACTGCTCCAATTTTCTTCGAGGAAAAGTTTTGGCTTATCTAATTTCAATAAATCTTTAAATTCAGATAAGTTGTATATTTTATCACACTTCATGTGAATTAATAACTCCACAGATTCTTGTGCAGTTTTCACTAATTTCATTTTTTCTTCATCTGAAAACACACAATTAACAAACACCTTTTCTTCAAGGAATTTAAAGCAATTTTTGCTTGCCACAGGGAAAAATGGTTCGTCTGCCTCATCTATAATTTCTACTGATACTTGTTGCAATGCAAATTCTCTTATATCATTCCACTCTTTTTTTAAAAATACAGGTGGTAAAGGCCGTTCTAATACCTTTTCTATATTATATTTGCTCATTACACGCCTGGACCATATGAAAATAAAAGTGTTCTTAATATTAAACCAAATGTAAAATCCGATCATAAAAAAATAAATAATAGCTAAAATTATGCCTATGATACTTGGCGATGAGGAGGAGAGCGCTTCACTTGCTACACCTTTACTATGACTTATTGAAACTTTACTACCATCTCTTCCTGTAGAGGTCAGTGCAATTTTGATGCTGCTCTGCGGAGGTAATTCAGGATAAACAATTTGCAAACCATCTGTCTTAGAAAACTCCTGAACTTCATCATTTTCAACATTTTTGGTTATTGAATGAGTTTTAATATCACCGATTAAATTGATAACTATTTTCTCAGCAGATGCATTACCTAAATTTTTAATTTCAAGTTGCTGCACACTTTCGCCTTGTGTATTGATTACAATTCTTTCTGAAAGTGTGTATTTCAAATCGACAGTGGAGCGTGAAATATAAAATGCGAAGTATGCACCAATCAATGTGATAATTAAGGTTATAACCCACCCCACAATTAGTGATTTTGTATTATTTTTTTCGTTCATTTTTCCTCCTACTCCAATGAGCCCGCAGTTTATTTTCATATGAAAGCTAACTCATAAGCGTTTATGCAATAGATAATAAATGAGTAATTACAGTCAGACAAGCTTCCCATTATTGCTATAATGAAAACTAAATACCAAATATTTACATTAATTCCATTTTACTTTCTTATATTTTATAAATCAACTAAAAATGAGAATTTATCTGGTTTTTTATATATGAATATATGATGCATAATAAATTCAGTGATACATAATGAGAAAAAGTTGTTATTAGTTTTGAGATATCTACTTAGTATCCATACTATTTTTTTACACCGATATCACAGTGGATGTAAAATAAGAAAGAATCCAGTATTTCCGGGTATTTCAAGGCTTTCAGAGCCTCTCTTAACACTTCTCAAAACTCCTCGGTCTAGTTTTGTAATCAGCGGGTCGGGGGGTTCAAGTCCGTCCATCAGCTCCACGCTTCGACGGTCAGCAAGAGCGGAGAGATGCCGTTGCTTGTTTGAGATAAAGGTAAATATGGAGGAGTTCCCGAGTGGCCAAAGGGGGCAGACTGTAAATCTGTTACGTTTCGGTGGTTCGAATCAACCCTCCTCCACCGAAAAAACCGCATGGCTGTTGAGACCATGCAGGTTTTGCTATGTGCCGAAATACCCCAAAACAGGGTAGAAAGCGAAATGGAACCACTGAAACGTTAGCCTGTTTCAAGATTTTCTTTCTTTACGGAGTTCTTTTTTGAAAATTAGTTTTTCTGTATGAAACTATTGATGTTTCCAAAGAATTGACTACGAGTAAAAATTCTTTGGGTATCTTTCTTTTCTAGATTTTACTGTTTGGATGATATCATTATAAGTTAAGAACAAAAGTTAAAACTTGTATGAATGATTTCATATTGTTTGATATTTTGTTATGAAAGAGCGCAACAGCTTATTTGACACCCCCCACGCATTTTGCTATCATTCTAAAGGTCTGGATTGATATGATCAGCTTAAGAAAGAGGGAGTCAATTGTTTCACTTGGTAACGGATTACGCGGCAGATTTAAAAAGAGAGTTTAACGGATATGGGCCCACAGCACTGCGCAAGGATTTTCTTTCGGGGATTACCGTTGCGGCTGTTGCTTTACCGCTGGCATTGGCCTTTGGTGTAGGCAGTGGTGCAGATGCCGCTGCTGGTCTGATTACAGCAATTATTTCTGCTTTTATTATTTCTGCCCTTTCTGGCGCATCCTTTCAAATCTCTGGCCCTACCGGCGCCATGACAGCCATTTTGGTTCCTTTGGCAGCCCGTTATGGATTAGACACCTTATTTGCTGCGTCTTTATTGGCAGGCCTTATGCTAATACTGGCGGGGCTTTTCCGTTTAGGGAACTTGGTGTATTTTTTGCCCTCCCCTGTTATTTCGGGCTTTACCTCCGGCATTGCTATCATCATTGCACTGGGACAGGCAGGCAATTTATTTGGGGTAACCCTGACAGGGAACAACGCGTTGGAGCGTGTGGCATCTATGGTGCAAAGGGGAGTAACCCCCAATTGGTACTCACTGGCAATTGGCCTGTTTGTCATTGTACTGATGATGCTTTGGCCTGTAAAATTGGGTGCCAAAGTGCCAGGCTCTTTGGCTGCGGTAATCACTGCCACGGTGCTTTCTGCGGTATTTGAGCTACCTGTGCAGACCGTAGGCGCGATTCCTCAAACACTGATACATACCAACCGCCTGACCCTTACCTCTTTGTTGCAGATGGAACCCGAGGTTATTTTACTGCCTGCAGTCAGCATTGCGGTACTTTGTATGATTGAAAGCCTGTTATGCGGCGCAGCAGCAGGGCGTATGAAGGGAGAACGAATGAATGCTGACCGGGAACTGGTGGCACAAGGTGTGGGTAATCTGTTACTTCCCTTTTTTGGCGGTGTGCCCGCCACAGCAGCCATTGCCCGAACCAGCGTAGCCATTAAATCGGGCTGTCAAAGCAGATTAACCGGCATCATACAGGGCGTGGTTCTGTTGTTGTCTATGTTTTTACTTAGCCCCCTTATGTCCCAAATCCCTATGGCGGCGCTTGCGGGTGTGTTAATGGTCACTGCATGGCGTATGAATGAGTGGGAAAGCATACGATATTTATGCATTCATAAATTCAAAGGCGGCATCTCAAAATTTGTGATTACCATGCTGACCACCGTGCTGTTCGACCTGACCATAGCCATTGCCGTGGGAGTTCTATTCTCGATTGCAATCTTTGTGATCCATATTTCAAATCTGCAAATTTCTGTCAGCGAGCTGGATTCAAAACGGTTAGAGTTGCCCACAGAGGCCAGCCGTCATATTCAGGTAGTTTATATTACCGGCGCCGTCTTTTTCGGCTCACTGGAGCAGCTTGAAACCGGGCTGGCTCAGGCAGATGCAGATGTGCTGATTCTGTCTATGCGCGGCGTACCTTTTATTGACACCTCTGCCGTTGCGTTTTTGCTGGATTATTGCCGGGAACAGCAGAACAAGGGAGTTACCATCTTGTTTTCCAGTATTCAGCCAACAGTAAAAGATATGCTGGACCGTGCCGGAATTACAGATGTGGTGGGCTCTAATTCTTATTACTTTAACGCAAAGGACGCTATTTTATCTCATTTACAAGAATAAAAGAGTGCTGCATAGCAAAGCTTTTTAATAGAAACCGCACAAAGCCTTTGTCCGATGCGGTTTCTTCTTATATACTGAAAGAAAACAGACATACATTACATTTTCTTTGAAAATTCCTATGCAGAAAAATGCGTACTTTTTTAAATAAGATTTCTATCTATTTCATTGTGGGTGGAATTCGGTATGAGCCAATCGGTTTTAAGTGATATTACCCCTTTTGAATCATATGATGACAAAGAAGTGATGATTTGCGGCAAGGGCTATTGCAGGCTATTTCATCAAAATCACAGCGCACTACCCGATGTCCAGGAGCAAGAGTAAACGGGTAAAAGCAGAGATGCTTTCCGGCATGCTTCGCCCCGCGAAAAAGCCGGACCGCGACAACATCGTGAAAATCATCTGCGACGCTCTGAACGAGCTGGCGTATAAAGACGATGCGAAGATTGTCACAACGCAGATTGCAAAGTATTACGCAGAGGCGTCGCGAACGTTTGTGAAGATTATGGAGATGCATTGTACAGAGATAAGTAGACAAAAACAAAAGCAGCTCCTGCTATCATGCAAGAGCTGCCGCCTAATCTACCAGTATGGATAATTCATTTTTTAAATCATTCATGATCGTTCCTAGACGCACCATACGCTTAAGGTCCTCCGCTTTCTTGGCCTCCTGGTAGCAGACTGAATACACCGCTAACTTGCTTTGTAGGACCGCTTTTTCATTTTGGCTCATGTCCAGACCCCCATCAATATATTTGTTAACATAATATTAAAAAAATATGTCTCAAGTATGAATGCCTATGTAATAAAAAACCGCCCCATTAAGGAGCGGTGGAGCATAGACTTTCATTGTAGGATACTACAATTGGTCTGCCGCCTATTGCCGCAGTAATTCGCGTCAATCAGCAAAGCAGTAAAAGAAGACTAATAGTAGTATATGCTACGCAAGGCAAAAACATTACTAAAATTAATAAATCTGCCTAATTGTCGGAAAGAGCCTAATGATTTAGGCTACACGTACGTTAGCAGCACGCAGTTTGCGGCTGTTTTTGGGATCCTGTTCCGTATCGAAAGTGACCTTGTCACCTTCATTGAGGCTTTTATAGCCTTCGGAAACAATTGCAGAGAAATGAACGAACACATCGTCACTGCCGTTATCGTTGGTAATGAAGCCGAAGCCCTTTTCGGAATTGAACCATTTTACTGTACCATTATTCATATAATTGGTACCTCCATAAATTTATTAGCACTCATGGTATAAAAAAACTCACATCTTATGTAAACCATCACAATGTGAATGACTTACAAAAAATGTGAGACAATCGTACACTTAGAATACTCATTTAATATATCACGCATTTACAAAAATGTCAAGAAAAATTATTGATAAAAATAGAGGTGAATGGTGTTGACCAAAAAAAGAACTATCCCAGCTGCGCGATCTGAGGCGTGAAATCCAGCTTTTGAAAGAGCAGCGCACTGAAATCCGTAACCGTATGCGCAGCATGAAAACTCCGAATTGTGTGGAGGCGTCGGGCAAATATCCTCCGTACCAAAAGCACAGCGTTACGATATGCGGAGTATCTCCTACGGAAACCGAAGCGTATCACGATGGTGATGCCCGTCTCCAGAAAATCCGGTTAGCCATCGCGGAACATGAGCGCCGGTGTCAAGACGAGCTGGAAGACTGGATCGGTTTATAGCCAGTATTGAGGACAGCGAAATACGGCAGATTGTCACTTTGTACTGCATATAGGGGATGACCTGGCAACAGGTGGCTTTTAAAATCGGGCACCACGATGAGCAGTACCCTAGAAGAAAACTTGACAGATTTTTAAAATTGTATGAAATGTACGGATTTAAAGCTGTAAAATAGTATTATGGATAAATGTATTCAAGGTTCATCCCCGGTATCGCCGGGACTCCTTTCTGAAATTGCTCCGTGGTAATGCACTGCGGAGCAATAAACCGATTTAAGTAGACGCTATTGACATATGAAGAGAAATATAGTATAATAATTTAATTAGAAAAATCCAAAAAGCCTATCTTTTCATGCTAAGCCGAAAGCATTGATTTCGGTGTTGTAGTCATTTTAAACTGTTCTATAGACTAAACAACAAAAGCAGGTATAGCAGTCGATAACCCGGGCGTTACACGGGACAAAATATTATGAGGCATCCGCTTATTGCGGATGCCTTTTTTAGCGCCTTGCTTCGGCAGGCGCTTTTCTTATGTTATTTTAGTCCCCGCAATTTGAAACGCTCCAAAATTCGTTCTCGCTGTGGCTGTAAGTTTGTTGCCGTCTACCGAACCTTTGGCGTTATAACTCAAATTGAATAGCCCTAGGTTGAGATTGCCCGAAAATCCAAACATGTTTCCACTTGCTTTCCCATTTTTGAAATGATTAGAATTCCCCATTGCACGGATTACACCTTGTAAAGCTTCGCCTTCTTGCACAAAAGAAATCGTCCCATTTTGAAGTCCGATTGGAGTACGCAGAGAAATTCTGTAATTTCCAGTCATTCATTTGCACCACATTTCTATAAGTTTAATTCTACTATATGCAAATAGAGAATGAAATGTTTCAACACTCTCAACCGGCTTATCAACATGTTGTGTTATAGATATCAAATATATACAATTTATTGAATTTAAATAGAGGTGAGCAGCATGCAATGTTGTACAGATTGCCCATGGAATGATTATCGCAAGGCTGGGTGCCTTACTGCATGCTGCCACGATTCATTTATCAGATAGGGCGAGATGGTGGAAGATGTGGCGAAAGGTAAATGTCAAAAGTGGCCGACGCCGGACGGCAAACTGTTGCTGGAAGTATAGGCGCTGGCGTCCTCTTTATGTAATGTGGCGCCCGATATGGGCGCCACACCTATTACCAGCATCTACGACAGCAGCAACCACGACAACGGCAACAGCCGCGCCGACTACCGCATCCTGCAATAGCTATAAGTGGGATCAACCAGCACATGTTTGTTCCCCCTTTCATTTCAGTGGATGATTCATACTATGATTTCAGGATAATGCTTGTCAATGTTCAGTATTAGAATGCTGTTGAAGAATGTCATAAAAGGGATTAGACGACCCATTCCGGGCCGTCCTTTTTGTTTGGAGACGAAACGGATGGACTGTGAAAGCTGCGTGTGGAATAAAAACAGGCTTACAGAAGTACCGTTCTGCATTTTCCCAAATTGCATTTATAAGCGAAGTGAGAAACAGGATGGCAAGGCCGTTGAAATACAAAACCATCGAAGAGTTGCAAATAACGATTGATGAATATTTCAAAGCGTGCGAGAGTGAAATCCTCAAAGGCGAAGACAGCCAGCCAATTTTTAATAAATTTGGTCAACCTGTTATCATCAATCAGAAGCCGCCTACCGTTACCGGATTGGCGCTTGCCTTAGGCTTTACTAGCCGACAAGTGCTTTTGAATTATCAGGCCAAGAAGCAGTTTGTTGACACGGTTACGCACGCAAAGTCCCGCTACGAGGATTACGCCGAATCCCGGTTGTCTGATCGTGATGGCACGATGGGCGCCAAGTTCAAGCCTTGCTAACAATTTCAAAGGATGGAGCGAGAAATCACAGAGCGAGGACGATGTCACAGGCCAACTTGAATCTCTTATAAAAGGGCTGCGGCACAGCTCTCTGCTCCGCCTGTGGCAGCAGAACAAACTGCGCCGAATCAATCTGCTGGAAGGTTCCGTCCGCTCCGGCAAAACATGGATCAGCTTGGTGCTGTGGGCCTTTTGGGTTGCCACGATGCCTAAAGACGGGAACTACCTGATGGTCGCCAAGACCCTTACATCCCTACGCCGTAGCTGTCTCGACCTACCGCAAGAGCTTGTCAGTACAAAGTATTTTACCTACTCCCTCTCAAAAAAGAGGGCCGGTTGTTTGGCAAGCTGATTTATCTCGAGGGCGTAAATGTTGCCCGTGCCGAGAGTAAAATCCGCGGTATGACACTGCAAGGTGCTTACTGCGACGAGTTGACACTCTTCACCGAGGACTTTTTCTCGATGCTACTGTCCCGCCTCTCCTGCCCCGGCGCGAAGCTGATCTCAACGACCAACCCTGACAGCCCTATGCATTGGCTCAAGGTCAAGTACATGGATCAGGCCGATAAGCTCAATATGCTGTCCATGTCCTTACGTTATGGCAGGCAAGTTCCCGTTCTGGCGATATCTGGTGAAGTTCGAAGGATGTTCCGTGGATGACGCAAAGGCTATTGCCTCGGAACAGCAGACAAATCTCGGAAATCCATACGACTTTCAGGGTGGTGGTGCCTGATGTTTCCGCCTGATTATTTTGATTATGCGGCTGATGATCTGCTTAAACTGTATAACAAACTGGATGAAACCATCACCCGTGACATTATGCGCCACTTGGTAAAGACCGGCAAGGTTACGGCTACCGCTGACTGGCAAATTCAGCGTTTGCAGGAATCCGGCCTGCTGCTTGACGATATTATCCACGCCGTAGCACAGCTGACCGACGCCAGCGACCAGCACGTCAGAGTGCTGTTTGAGGATGCCAGAGTTCAATCGGTAGAGTTTGACAGCGAAATCTACCGAGCCGCTGGCCTCTCTCCCCCGCCGCTGCGTCAATCTCTGGGGGCTATGCAGATTCTGCAAGCAGGGGTACAGAAAACCGCTTTCCACCTGCGCAATTTGTCCGGGACCACCGTCGTCGCAACTCAGCAAACATATATCAATGCTGTCACCCTCGCTGAAATGCAGGTGGAAAGCGGCGCTTTTGATTATGTGAGTGCGATTCGGAATGCTGTGTGCTCAGCGTCAGAATCAGGCGCAGAAGTGCTTTAACCTACCGGGTACCGCGATTAAGTTGGACGTGGCAGCAATACGCCGGGCGACGCTGACGGGGGTATGACAGACCGCGTCACAAATATCCGAACGATACGCTGACGATATGGGCTGCGACCTTGTAGAGACAACAGCTCACCCCGGGGCGCGACCGGAACACGCGGTATGGCAAGGCAAGGTGTTCAGCCACAGCGGCGAACATGAGGATTATCCTGACTTTATAAAATCTACCGGCTACGGCACCGGTGAGGGCCTCTGTGGATGGAACTGTCGGCACAGTTTTTTCCCATTCTTTGAGGCTCTTTCCTCCAGCGCTTATACCCGCGAAAAGCTACAGGAATACGAGGATCAAACCGTCCAGTACAACGGCGAAACTATCAAGTATTACGATGCTACCCAGATGCAAAGGGCTGCGGAACGCCAGATCGGAGCCACAAAACGCGAGTTTGCCGGGTATGACACCAGAATCAAAGCCGCGGACAGTGAGCAACTCCGAAGCGCTTTGAACGAACAGTTTTAGGCCGCTTCCGTGAAGCTGTCTCGCCAGAAGTCACAGCTGGATGATTTCATTGACCAGACGGGTATGATCCCGCAAGGCGAACGTGAACAGATGCTTGGATTTGGACGCAGCCAAGCGCAAAAAGCGGTTTAGGCTGCAAAGAAAAAACCGCCCATCTGAAGATGAACGGTGTAAACAATTTCAACTTAGAATCAGCTGGTCGATCCCTATAAAATACTGGGATTCTCGGATAATGTGATTTATCACGGTCTGCGAAGGCTGGCTGTTTCGTACCGCGCTGCTATTCTGTAACAGCTCTTGCAAAAATATGACAAACATCTGGCTGCTCTGAATACATTCCTTGATAAGGCTTATCATTCCCGCCTTTAAATCGCGAGTGAGTGCAAATTTTGAACGGGTGACGCTTTCGATTAGCAATACAAGTTCGGAATGCAGCCGGCGAAATTCAAGTTCAAACTGATGCAGTTTATCTACGTATTCCTGCTCCAGTCCGGGCGTCGTCAAAATAATGACGGTGGTGTGTTCCGCTTCTTGATTTTTCCAAAACTCTGCTTCATCCAGCGCCCGATAAATATTCTGCTCTCCGTAATAATACTGCACAGTATTACCTCCTGCTTTAGCACATTCGTAATTAAATGTATATGATAGCTTCTTGGCAAATATGCTGAGCATGCAATTCTTTTCGACGTTCATATAAAACCCTAAAATTTATTGATTGGCACCCGTAAAAATTTCGGGTGTTTTTTTCATACTCAAATTGGCTTACCTGCGGGCCTATATCTGCATGGCAGCGGGTGACAGCAACCACCTAAAACGCTTAGCTGAACAGAGGAAACATGAAAAAAGAGGAATTGACCGCCCTCAGCCTGATGCTCGACATCGGCAGCAAAGACCTGGCAACTGGTGCAAAGTATACTGCTAGCCCGCTACAAAGATAAGCCCGCTGTATTCACCACCGGCCGGGATGTGATCGTCGTATCGGAACCGCACCTTGACCCGAAAGGGCGCGGCTGGCTGATCGACGTGCAGGGCCTGCCGCCGGAACCGGTGGTCAGGCATGGACATATCCCCTGAGCGCTGCCGGCCAGACTGCGCAGTGCAATTTCAACGTGAAGTGAGGGCTGTAAATGAGCGAGATTGACGATGAGCGCCAGAAGCGGATGGATGAGCGGTTTAACTGTGATAAAGAGCGACTTGACAAGCACGATGAAAAGATAGACAAGTTGACCAAGCTATCCACACAAATGGGCGAGATATTAAAAAATCAAGAGAAGCAACTCGAGGACCACGAAAAGCGCATCAACGACATGGAAGTAAAGCCCGCTCATAAATGGGAGCTCATCGTTAATGCTGGCCTACAATGATTGGTGTGACTGTAATGGCCGCTGTTGTTTATTTCAAATGAAAGAGGTGTACTTATGAAAATCAATTGGGCTCAGGAATTTACCTCCTGCAAATTCTGGATGGCCGTGGCTGCTTTCGTCATTGGCATGCCGGCCCTGTTTGGGTCGGACACAAACACTACGCAGCAAATCAGCAGTGTGATCATGTCGCTGGGCGCAGTAGTCGCCTACATTGCCGGTAAGGGCTTTGTCGATGCAGCGGCAGCCGGAGAAAATAAAACCGAATAAAAATGACAAGGTGGCGCACTGGAACAATTTTCCGGTGCGCCGCTTTTGTTTTTGTGATATTATTTACTGAAAAGAGAGGTGTCGCTATGGGCGAGGTTATTTTTATTATAGTCTTTGTGATGGTCTTTGCCTTTCTATGCTATTTAATTACAGAATGGACAAACGATGACATAGATGTTCAATTTGTATGGAATAGAAATGTTCTGCGTATTAGTTTTGTGGTTGCATTTATTATTTGGATAATTAAAGTTATTAAAACATATCAATTATTTGAAATGGATTATTCGGCATTGGTAGTAATTATGGTTTCTTTATTCTGGCTAATCAACTTCTCGCTAACTAAACTTTTTCACAAACGATTTAGCCGGGAGAAAAGAAGATGGTATTTATCTGATCCAATGGTACCAATGCAGGGTAAGCGATTTCCAACTATATCAATTATTGTAATATTCGGGCTTCCTGTCTTTTTGATATATGATATTTGGTATCTGATTTCTTCCTATTTTCTATAAATACATACCTACGGAAACAAAAATCCCCGCTGCTGGTTAATTCCGGCAGCGGGGACTTTTGTTTGTAGGCGAAAAATAATCGTGCCCTTGGTTCGCCGGTTATCAAAGGACCATATAAACCATTTTGTTAATTTCCGCTCGCTTTGTCAACCGAATAGATACCCCGGTCTTCAAGAGAACCTTTTAGCTCCTTAAATGATTCTACTGCATTTGCTTTTTACATATGTATTCTAGAGGGTGAGGGGCTTGTTTTTAATTATTAAAAAGAGAGTTGTTTTATATTTTATATTGCTTTTATTCATTTTAATATTCACTCTTAGTTGCAGCTTTTTGATTACGAAGGCTCATAATATTAAAAATACCATGGATAGCCGGCCTCAATATGCTATTCTCATTGAGATAGATGAGAAAAAGTTGTACTTATTAGAAGACGATCAGCCCATCAAGAGATACCTAATAGCCTCAGGAATGCCGAATATGCCTTCCCCCATCGGCACATGGAAAATAATAAATAAGGGGGAATGGGGGGAAGGCTTTGGAGGTTATTGGATGGGACTTAATGTACCATGGGGAACTTATGGAATACACGGAACAACAAGAGAGGACTCCATTGGATGGGCCGCCAGTCACGGATGTATTAGAATGTTCAAGAAGAATATAAGCGAATTATATAATATTGTCCCAGTGGGCACTCCCGTTATAATAAGGAATGGTCCTTTTGGCCCATTTGGAACTGGGTTTAGAAATTTAAAGCCCGGAGACAGGGGCGCTGATGTTATGGCCGTTCAGGAAAAGCTTAAAGAAGTGGGTTATTATAAAGGCAATGTCTCCGGTATATATGGAGAAGATTTAAAAAATGCCATATACAGGTTTCAGAGAGATAAAAATCTTAAAATTAAAAATACGATTACTCGCGAGGACTATAACGCGATGGGCTTCATAGAATTTGAATAATCCGTTTGTTAGGGTTCTGGATGTGCGTTCTACCGCTTCCCTACGAGCAGGACGCGGGACGATGGGTAGTATACATACATTCTATCTCCTTTTTTATATTCTGAAATAACGATCCCCGTAACCGGATTTACTCCGGCTACGGGGGACTTTTTTATTTTAATTTCAATTTATATTGACGTTTATCGATTTGATACATATAATATTCATATTGAAGTTTATGAATGTGAGGAAACGATATGGAAAACTATTCGGATTATACAAAGGTGTTTAAAGCGCTGGGAGAAACCAAAAGAGCAATGATTATAGATATGCTCTCCTGCGGGGAGCTTTGTGCTTGCATGATTTTAGAGAAGTTTGAGATGTCCCAATCCACATTGTCTCATCACATGAAACTTCTGTGCGAGTGTGGACTTGTCAAAAGCAGAGAGGAAGGCAAATGGACGTACTATTCGCTGAATGCGGATACCATCAGTAAAACAAAGCAATTTTTCTGTCATATCACATCTGATAAGGAAAATTGCATTTGCAAAGAAAACATCGATTGCTGCAAAGGCTGTGATGAAAACGAGCAAAAAACCTCTTAATCTCTACTGCAGAGCCTGAAAACTGAATCTAGAATGGAGTTGTCTGTTATGAAGAAAATGAAAATATTTGAACCGGCCATGTGCTGCCCTACTGGACTTTGCGGAGTGGGCGTCGATCCTGAACTGCTGCGTATTTCCACTGTGCTGGACACACTGAAAAAACGAGGGGTAAATGTAGAACGCTTCAATCTTAGCAGTGCACCGAGGGAGTTTATCGCCGACCAAACGATTAACGCTTATATCAATACCAAGGGGCCGGAAGGCTTGCCCGCCGTTGTGGTGGATAGCAAAATTGTGATTACAGGCCGATACCCCACCAATGAAGAATTTACGAAGCTGCTCGATCTTCCTGAAGGTATGCTGACAAAACAGAGCGAGGCTGCAAAAGTAAAAATCACCAGGAAGAAGTCTGGCGGCTGCGATTGTAAGGGAGGTTGCTGCTGATGGAGCTTTTTCATCCCTTGACGGTCCCTTTGACTAAGTACCTCTTTTTTACTGGAAAAGGCGGTGTTGGTAAAACCAGCATCGCCTGTGCTACTGCCGTATCTCTTGCAGACAGCGGAAAACGGGTATTGCTGATTAGTACCGACCCTGCCTCCAACTTACAGGATGTATTTTCGATGAAACTGACGAACAAGGGAACGCCCATCCCCGACATACCGAATCTGGTCGTGGCGAACCTTGATCCCATACAGGCTGCGGCCGAGTACCGGGAAAGTGTGATAGCACCCTATCGCGGCAAACTGCCCGAGTCGGTCATCGTCAATATGGAAGAGCAGCTTTCCGGCTCCTGTACTGTGGAAATAGCAGCTTTTAACGAGTTTTCCAGCTTTATTACAGACGGTAAAGCACAACAGGAATACGACTATATTATTTTCGACACGGCCCCTACGGGCCACACGCTGCGGATGCTCCAGCTTCCATCTGCGTGGAGTAATTTCATCAGCGAAAGCACACATGGCGCGTCCTGCTTGGGCCAGCTTTCCGGCTTAGAAAGCAAGAAAGCGATTTACAAGCAGACTGTGGAAACACTGGCAAATAGAAACCTGACCACGCTGATTCTCGTCACCCGCCCCGAAACTGCACCGTTCAAGGAGGCAGAACGGGCTTCCGGTGAGCTTTCTGCGTTGGGCGTTCACAATCAAATATTGGTTGTCAACGGCGTACTGACGGAGCACAGTGATGCCTTATCTTCCAGCTTATATGAAAAGCAGCAGACTGCTCTCACTGCGATGCCTGAAAGCCTACAAGCGCTTTCGCTCTATATGGTGCCGCTGCGGGCATATAATGTCACGGGACTTTCTAATGTGCGCGCCCTGCTGAATACCGACCATGTTACCGCACACACGGAAACGTTGAACGCTGCCGGTATCCCTTCGTTGAACGACGTGATAGATGAACTGGCGGCAGACGGGAAGCGTGTTATTTTCACAATGGGTAAGGGCGGTGTAGGTAAAACTACTGTTGCCGCTGCTGTTGCGCTGGGACTTGCAAAGCGCGGAAAGAGAGTCCACCTCACCACCACTGATCCCGCCGCACATCTTAAATTTGTGCTGGATGAAACGAGCGGCGTTTCCATGAGTCATATTGACGAGGCCGAGGAACTGAAAAAGTATCAATCTGAGGTGCTTTTTCAGGCGCGCGCTTCGGGCATGAGCGATGAAGATATTTCCTATGTGGAGGAGGATCTGCGTTCTCCCTGCACACAGGAAATCGCCGTATTCCGTGCCTTTGCGGAGGTGGTGGAAAAGGCCAACGATCAAGTGGTAGTAATCGACACAGCGCCCACAGGTCACACGCTTCTTTTACTGGAATCTACGCAGAGCTACAACCACGAAATCGAGCGTACCAAGGGTGAAATCCCTGAATCGGTAAAGCGGTTGTTGCCCCGGTTGAAATCCAATGAGACCGAGGTTGTCATTGTGACTTTGCCCGAAGCAACCCCTTTCTATGAGGCGTTACGTTTGGAAGACGATTTGAAGCGGGCGGGGATTGCTGCAAGATGGTGGGTAATCAATCAATCCCTTTATGGTACGAACACCACCAACCCCATACTGGCGGCAAAAGCAGCAAACGAAGTAGAATGGCTCAACCGTATTGATGCACATGCACATGGTCAATTTGCGCTGATTGCGTGGAGTGCCGATGAAATCAAAGGCGATCGCCTGTTAACTCTTTAAGGGGATAAATATGGTTAAAGTCGCATTTATCTGTGTCCACAATTCTTGCCGCAGCCAAATTGCAGAGGCATTGGGCAAACATCTTGCCGGCGATGTATTTGAAAGCTATTCGGCAGGAACAGAAACAAAGCCGCAAATCAATCAGGATGCAGTTCGCCTGATGAAACAGCTTTACGGGATTGACATGGAAAAGACACAGCGTTCAAAGTTACTTTCAGAGCTTCCACCGATTGATGTGGTTGTTACAATGGGTTGTAATGTCGATTGTCCCTATCTCCCCTGTAAGCACAAGATAGATTGGGGGTTGGATGACCCGACGGGAAAAAGCGATGAGAAGTTTGTTAGAACCATTAAAGCAATAGAAGAAAAAATCAAAGAGCTTGCATTAAAATTGATTTCGTCCAAAGAAACATAAAGGCCTGGATGATTGTTTGGAGCAGAGCATAAAAAGTAGCGCCCTCATCTCCCGGCCAGGAATGAGGGCGTTTTTCATGTTGTATGTGTTGCATTTTGTAATGGATATTTGTATTTTAAGTAGTTCTAAAGTCCGATAAAAAAGGCTTTATAGACATAAAAAACCACATGAATGCTGGATTTTCTAGTAACCATGCGGTTTTTCGTTTGGTGCGGGCGAAGGGACTTGAACCCTTACACCAAAGGTACTGGCTCCTAAGACCAGCGCGTCTGCCATTCCGCCACGCCCGCATATCTCATTGAAATCGATTTGACCGTAATTTGTCACTCGGTATTCGAATGAACTTATATATTATAACGAAAGCGTGAATTCTTTGCAAGAGAAACTTTCATACGCGCCTGAAAATATTCCAAACGCGTATAAAATTTGCTTTCTCTCTCAAATCACAGGGGCAGAATCCCCTGTTCCAGCATAGACTGCGCTGCCAGCATGGCGCCCAGCTTGCCGCTGTGGAAGTTCAGACCACCCTGCATCCAGACTGCAAACGGCTCGCGCAGGGGCGCATCCGCCGAAAGCTCGATGGAAGCCCCGAGCGTAAACGCGCCGGCCGCCATAATGACCTCACAGTCATAGCCGGGCATATCCCACGGTTCGGGCGTCACAAAGGAATCGACCGGAGCGCCCTTCTGAATCCCGCGGCAAAACGCGATGAGCGCTTCCTTCTCCCGCAGCAGCACCGCCTGAATAATATCCGCTCTCGGCTCGTCCCATCTTGGCGTCACATCATACCCCAGGCTGGAAAAAAGCGCCGACGCGAAAGCGGCGGTTTTCAGCGCCTCCCCCGTTACATTCGGCGCGTGGAACGCGCCGAGGAACAGCTCGCGGTTATTACCGAGGGTACAGCCAACCTCACGCCCGGTGCCAGGGGTGGTTAAACGGTAGGAGCAGCTTTCCACCAAATCACGCCGGCCTGCGATATAGCCGCCGGTAGGCGCGATGCCGCCGCCGGGGTTTTTGATCAGGGAACCTGCCATCAGATCCGCGCCGTGCTGGGTGGGCTCTTCGGTCTGGACAAACTCGCCGTAGCAGTTATCCACCATCACGATGCAGCCGGGTGCGCGGCGCCTGGCGATTTCCGCAATGCGTTCAATATCCTCCACAAACAGCGACGGGCGCAGGTTATACCCGCGCGAACGCTGAATGTACACCATCTTGAGACCGGGATGAATCCGGTGCTCCATTTCTTCATAGTCCGGCGTGCCGTCCTCTTTCAGGTCAAGCTGCTCGTACTTCACGCCGAATTCCTTGAGCGAACCGTTGCCGTTCCCGGTGATTCCCAGCACACCACGCAGAGTATCGTAGGGAATTCCCGTTACGCTCAGCATCGTGTCGCCGGGGCGCAGAACGCCGAACAGCGCAACCGTAAGCGCATGCGTGCCGCTGACGAAGTTGGCGCGCACCAGAGCATCCTCTGCCCCGAGTGCATAGGCGTATACCTCATCGAGCGCGTCGCGGCCGCGGTCACCGTAGCCGTAGCCGGTCGTGCCGACAAAATGGCTTTCACTCACCCGCGCGCGGTTAAACGCCGCCAGCATTTTCTGCTGGTTGTAGCCGGTGACTTGATCGATCTGACGAAATACCGGCTCAAGCCGCTGCATTGCCTGCTCGGACGCGGAAAGGATTCTATCATCCAACTGAAAAAACGGATAGTTCATAATACTGTTTGCTCCCTTATGTTTCTGATCTGATGGGATACCCCGTGGACGATCCCACGATTGGCCGGTTCTCTCATCCGGCCCGGTATCCGCTTGCCCCAATCGACAGCGGTTACCAAAAATCCAGCTCGGCCCACCGGCCCGCCGAAGAAAAGGCCAGCGACCGATAAAACAGGCCGGCCTGCTCATTTTCACACAGTACATACACTGCTCTGGGCAACAGGCGCAAAAGCAACGCCCAGACAACTGCACCACCAAGACCCCTGCGGCGAAAATCGGGATGTGCTGCCACCGCCGACAAAACGGCATCTGTTTCCGTGATGCTGCCGGCCATGGCACAGGCAGCCAGCCTGTCCGAAAAAATCGCGCCCTGCGTCAGGCACGCTCCATGGCGCACGCGATGGGAAACATCGAGATAAAACGGTTCAAACTGCTCGGCTTTTTGTTCCCCGCACTCGCACAGCAGGGAAAACAGCTCGCGAACCGGTACTTCATCCAGCAGCTTTACACCGTTCTCTGTCATGGATTGCTCTATGGCCGGGGAGCAGACAAACATTTCTCCCGCTCTGTTTGACGCTCCATACAGAGCATGTGCCGCGCTCTCCTCGCAGAGAAGAGTGCGGCACCCGGCAGCGGACAGGAATTCTTTCAGCTCGTCCCTGTCCGCCGTGCTTTTCAAATGCAGAACCACGGCGCCATCCAGTGAGGATACGGCGGCGGTTATTTCCCCTTGCTCGTGCGTCTGTACCCAAAAACGGGCAAACGGCAGCGAAAGGCCGTAAGCCCGCTGCAAGCCAGCAATTTTGCACCCGAACGGACTGCCCTCACAAAAACGCTCCAGCGAGGGAATCTCTTCTTCCGTGACCAGACGAATCACTGCGCTCCCTCTCCTGCCGCGACGCGCACAGCCAGTTCACGCACCAGACGCTCGGTGTCGTGGTAATCCCGCTCGGCAATCAGGCTTGCAGGGCCGTGCAGATAGCGGCACGCGATGGAAACCGCGATGGTTCTCACGCCGCTGCGTGTCGTGTGGATCGCACCCGCGTCGTTGCCGCCCGCTACCGCCTGCTTTGTCTGGCAGGGAATCTTCTGTTCTTCTGCAAGCTTCATGGCCAAATCAAAATAGGGCTTGTCATAAATCGTACGGCGGTCCATAAAGGAGAGGACTGGCCCCTGCCCTACATGGCACACCTGCCGCTCCGGCTCCACGCCGGCAATATCTCCCGCGGTGGTGGTCTCCACCACAATTGCCGCCTGCGGATCGACCGTATAGGCCGCGACCGCCGAGCCGCGCAGGCCGACCTCTTCCTGCACGCAGAACACGAAGGTCATATCATACGGCAGCTCTTCCTTGATCATGTCGATCAAAATGGCACAGCCCGCGCGGTCATCCAGCGCGCGGGAAATGATTGTGCCGCGCTCGCGATAGAATCCCGCGTCGAAAGCAATGAAGTCCCCGGGCGAGACATAGCGTTCCGCGTCGGCCTTGTCCTTGGCACCGATGTCAATGTATAGATCTGAAACAGGCACCGATTTGCCTTTCTCTTCCCCTTCGAGCAGATGGATCGGCTTCGCGCCGATGACACCCGAAACCGTTCCGCCCACCAGAACCGGCTTCGCGCACAGAACCCGGCGGTCGATCCCGCCGACCTCTGCGAATTTGAGCAGTCCGTTTTCGCCGATGTGCGTCACGATCAGGCCTACCTCATCCATATGGGCGCTGAGCATCAGCCGAACAGACGGCTCCTTTGCACCCTTTTTAAACGCGATGATATTTCCCAGGGCATCCTTCTGTACCGTAGTCACAAACGGGGAAATCTCTTCTAAAACAACGTCGGCTACCTGTCGTTCACGACCCGATATGCCATGAAGCTCGCAAAGCCGCTGCAAAAGCGTCACATTTGCCATACTTTCCCCTCCCTGATATACGCGGCCAAAAGCTTCGCCGTATTTTCAATGTCCACGATATCGATCACTTCTACCGGCGTGTGCATATAGCGCAGCGGAACCGAGGCCAGCGCGCACCGCACGCCGGAACGCGCCGTTCCGATGGAGTCCGCGTTCGTTCCGGTCGTGCCGCCCATGACTTCGTACTGGAACGGTATTTCACGCTCCTTTGCCAGACGAACCAGCTCATCGGTCATTTCCTGATCGAGCGTGGGAGCTATGCCGATCATCGGCCCCGCGGACATTTTTCCGCTTTTCTGCTCCGGCACGCCGGGCTGCCCGGCGAAGCTGACATCCACAGTGATCGCCTCGGTGGGGTCGTGCGCAAACGCGCCCGTTTTGGCCCCCTGGCCGCCCACCTCCTCGCGTGTACTGAGCAGGATGGTCACGGAGCAGCTCAGCTCTTCTTTCGCCAGCAGCTCTGCACAGCGGATCATCGTGCAGACGCCCGCGCGGTTGTCGAGCCCGGCGGCGGTAAACCTGCCGTTCAGAAGAGTGCGGGGCGTGATCTCCCACAAAATCCGGTCGCCCGGAGTGACCAGGCGTTCCGCTTCTTCTCTGCTCAGGCCGACGTCGACATACATTTTGTCAACCGGCTCTACCTTTTCCTCGCTGCCCTCCACCAGATGCGGCGGCAGGCAGCACACCACACCGCGCAGAAGCTCGCGGCCAAACACCGTTACCGTGGTGCCGGGCAAGGCGCGGCGGTCCACACCGCCGCAGGCGGCCAGGCGCAGAAAGCCCCTCTCTGTAATGCCGGCCACCAGAAGGCCGATCTGATCGATGTGCGCGTCCAGCAGAATCCGCCGCTTTGCCCCCGAATCGCCCATCTGGCAGACGAGATTCCCCAGCGGATCGTAAGAAATTGCCCCGTATTGTTTCAGCTCCTGTTCCGCCGCTTTGACCGCGGCCTCCTCCGCACCGGACATCCCGGGCGCGGAGCAAAGGCGAAACAGGAGCTCCTGCAAATGTTCCATGCTTATTCCTCTTTCTTTTTTGTTCCCGGCAGCGCGTTCACCAGCTGCTTAAAGTGGTAGCCGCGCACCTCAAAGCTTGTATATTGATCAAAGCTCGCGCAGGCCGGTGAGAGCGACACGATATCGCCGCTCTTTGCCGCCTCATAGGCGGCCAGCACAGCCTCCTCCATCCCGCTGACCCGCAGGATCTCCGGGTGGCCGGGCTGGTACTCAGGCGCCGCTTTGACGCTTTCTTCAATCTTATCCGCCGTCTGACCCATCAGGATCAGCAGCTTCACTTTTTCCACGATCGCTTTGCCCAGCTCTTCAAACGGAAGATGCTTGTCGTAACCGCCCGCGAGCAGGATGATCTTATCCGGATAGACGGACAGGGTTCCGCTGATGGTGCGGGTAGGGCTGGTGCCGATGGAATCGTTGTAATATTTGACTTCGCCGAGCTCGCGCACCAGCTCCATGCGGTGCTGAACGCCGGAAAATTCCTTCGCGACCTTGCGGATGGACTCGGCGTCGACCTCTCCCCACACGGCGGAAATCGCCGCTAAGTAATTTTCTACATTGTGCATCCCGGGGAGCCGGATGTCGGAGGCGGGCATGATTTCGGTATCGCCCACTAAAATCATCCCGTCCTCTCGCAGCCACGCGCCATAGGTACTGGCGCGGCGGCGGCTGAACAGGCGAACCTGCCCGCGCACGGATTCCGCAAAGCTGGCGGCAGTGGCGTTATCCGCATTGATGACCGCGCGGCTGAACGCATTCTGGTGCCGCACGATATTCTTTTTGGCCTCTACGTATTCCGTCATGTCCTTATGGATGTCCAGATGGTTTGGCGAAACGTTCGTTACCACCGCCACATCGGGGCTTTTGCGCATCGAAATCAGCTGAAAGCTGGAAAGCTCGACCACCGCCACGTCGCCCGGCCCGATGGACGCGATTTCGGGCAGCAGAGGCTTGCCGATGTTCCCGCCAAGATGCACCGTTTTCCCCGTAGACTCAAGCAGCTTTGAAATAATGGTGGTTGTGGTTGTTTTTCCGTCGCTGCCGGTCACCGCATAGATTTTGCAAGGGCAAAGATCGAAGAACACTTCCATCTCCGACGTGACGGCACGCCCTTCTTTTCTGGCCTGATCCAGCTCCGGCAGAAAAAACTTCATCCCCGGCGTGCGGAAAATCATGTCCGCATCCAGGTTCTTTAAATAATCCTCGCCCAGACAAAGCTCTGCGCCCAGCTCCTCGAGCTGCCTTGCCGTATCGCCCAGCTGTTCTCTTTGGCGGCGGTCGCGCGCCTGCACCTTTGCGCCATGCTCCAAGAAAATCCGGATCAGCGGCAGATTGCTTCCGCCGATCCCGCAGAAAGCCACTTTTTTTCCTTGTAATCCCTCAAAAAAAGTCTGTACCCTGCTGTCCATACCCATCGCCCCCGCTTCTCTCACTCGGTTTCTTCTTCTGCCACACTTTTATTTGAAACGATATTTCTGTTTCTTTTCTCACCTTCGACGGGGAAAGAAACAACATTTTTTATTTTAGGAAACTGCTTCTACCTTATTATACTTACCAGATTTTTAAATATCAATCGAAATCCAATCTTTCAGCATGTCCGCGTAAGATTTAAAGGCGGAAGGCAGCGTGTATTGCTCCAAAAGCTCCCGATACGTCGCCCAGACAAACTCCCCGAACGGGCGCGGGACCCGGGCCGCATACGCCGTCATATGCCATTCGCGGTGCGTAAAGATGTGCTTTGCCTTCGGCAGAGGCTGCACAGTGAATTCCGAAAGGCCCCATTCGCGCAGCTGATCTTCAGCCCCCTCAGGGGTAAATACCTCGGGTACACTAGGAAGCTCCCACAGCCCGGCCAAAAGCCCTTTCGCTGGCCGACGGCGCAGCGCCACCCGATCCTCCGTACACAGGAGAAACACCGTGCGCTCTTCTATCACCCGGGGGCGCTTCGCCGTCTTTACCGGCAGCTCGGCGGCAATCCCTTCCCGGAAAGCGATGCACAGGCTGTTTAAGGGACACAGCAGGCACAGCGGCGCGCCGTTCGGCAGACAGACGGTAGCCCCCAACTCCATCAGCGACTGATTGAAATCCCCCACCCGTTCCGGCAGGATTTCGCGCACCGTTTCGGTGATCTGCCGTTTTACCGCGGCGTCCTTCATGTCTCGGCGGTCTGCCGTCAGGCGCGAGATCACGCGAAGCACATTGCCGTCCACCGCGGGGACACGAATCCCGAACGCGATGGAGGCCACCGCGCCCGCCGTATACTCGCCGAAGCCCGGCAGGGCCAGAAGCGCGTCGAACGATGCGGGAACCTGCCCGCCGTACTGCTCTTTCATTACGAGCGCGGCGCGCTGCAGATTGCGGACGCGGTTGTAATACCCAAGGCCCTCCCAGAGCTTGAGCAGCAGCTCCTCCGGCGCGTCGGCCAATGTTTCCACCGTGGGCAGGGCCGATAAAAAGCGCTCGTAATAGGGCTTTACCGCTTCCACCCGCGTTTGCTGCAGCATGATTTCAGACACCCACACGCGATACGGCTGCGGATTCTCGCGCCACGGCAGCACGCGGGCCGCCTGATCGTACCAGGAAAGAAGCGGCTGAACAATTTTGTTTAAATCGAGCGATGCACTCAAAGAGGTTCCCCTTTCTGCCAAAACAGCCGGCAGAAACTGTGTTCCGCCGGCTGATGATCTCCGTTTTATGTTTTCCGCAGAAAAACAACTTATCCCTTGCGGAAATACGGTTTGTCGGACAAAAATTGGTCCGCGGGCTTTTTCGATGTGTGTTCTCTGGTCAGCAGGGGGCGCGGCGGCTCACCCTTTTTGCGCGGGCCGAGAGAAGTGAGGTAATCCTCTTTTTTTTCAGCAGGCGGCGCGCTTCGGCGCTCCGGCTCCGGCTGACGCTCCAAACGTTCTCTGGGGGCACGGCGGGCAGCGTCTTTTCCTGCGGCTTCGCGCGTTTCAGCGGGTTTGGCGGCGTTTTGCTCTCTGGCCGCGTGTGTTTCCGTTTTTACAACAGCTGGCTCCTGCTGCACGCGTCTGTCCGCGGGTTTGGGAGTATGCGGCCCCTTGACCGCCTGTCTTTTCGGCTCGGCGGCTTTCTTTTCCGCAGGTTTTGCGGAAGTGGATTCTGCTCGTCCCGCCTGCGACGGACGGGCCGCAGCATCCTTACGCCCCTTTCGCTGCTTTGTTTTTGCCGAGGATTTCGGTTGCGCCTGCTGCTTCTGCACATCGGGCGAAGATGCTTTCTCCGCCTGGCGCGGATGCTCCTGCCGCTGCGCGCCTTCGCCCCGCTGTTTCTCGCGGTGCTGCGGCGGCTGCGCACGCTGCGGGCGCGGCGTCGGCTGCTTGGGCGGCGTCAGCGTGAACACCTGCATCGGGTAGGGATGATCCTCCACAACCGGAACCGGCTTGCCGATCAGCGCTTCAATGTCTTTCAGATACGGCTTTTCATCGATGTTGCAGAACGAGATCGCCGTCCCGTCGAGCCCCGCACGGCCGGTACGGCCAATGCGGTGCACATATGTTTCGGGCACATTCGGCAGATCGTAGTTGATGACATGGGAAAGCTCGTCGATGTCGATGCCGCGGGCAGCGATATCAGTTGCCACCAGAACGCGGATCTGGCGGGCTTTAAAGCTGGAAAGCGCCTGCTGGCGCGCCGTCTGTGATTTGTTGCCGTGAATGGCCTGCGCCTGAATCTTTGCGCGGGCAAGCTCGCGGGCCACACGGTCTGCTCCGTGCTTGGTGCGCGTAAACACCAGGGCAGACTCGATTTCGGAGTGTTTGAGCAGATCGATGAGGAGCTTCGGCTTATTGCCCTTGTCCACAAAATACACGGACTGCTCGATCGCATCCGCCGTGGAGGAAACCGGCGCGACCGCCACCTTAATGGGTTCGACAAGCAGGGAATCCACCAGCTCCGTAATTTCGGGCGGCATCGTCGCTGAGAAAAACAGCGTCTGCTTTTGTTTCGGCAGACGGGTGATCACACGCTTTACGTCGTGAATAAAGCCCATGTCGAGCATTCTGTCGGCTTCGTCCAGAACAAAAATCTGAACCGCGCCTAAATCGATAAAGCCCTGCTGAATCAAATCATTCAGGCGGCCGGGCGTCGCGACAAGGATGTCTACTCCCCTGTTCAGACTGTTTACCTGCGGCACCTGCGAAACGCCGCCGAAAATCACCTCGCTGCGCAAAGGCAGGTACCGCCCGTAGGCGCGCAGGCTTTCGCCGATTTGAATGGCGAGCTCACGCGTCGGGGTGAGAATCAACGAACGAATGGCACGCTTCTGCCCCTTAGGCACAGGCGGCTGCGCGTTCAGCGTTTGCAGAATCGGCACGGCAAACGCGGCCGTTTTACCGGTTCCCGTTTGCGCACAGCCCAATACATCACGGCCCAAAAGGGCAGGCGGAATCGCTTTTTCCTGAATGGGAGACGGCGCCTCGTACTGCTCCTCCTGCAGCGCTTTCAAAATAGGCGCAATCAAATTGAGTTCCTGAAAATTCATATACTGTTTAATTCCTTCCTAAAAAGCCGCCGGCCCGCCCAAGAGGCGCTGGCCCAGCCCTTAATCTTCTGAATCTATTACGGGAATCAGATATTCCATCTTTTACGGTCGGTGGAAACCAACTGATTCATCCTCAAGCGGCAGGCATATTCCTCCACTTCAAGTTTCAAGCTCTCTCAGCCGTCGGCAGCTTGCTGCCGCTCACAGCGTGAGGTTCTAACAGACAGAGAAAGCGGCCGCCACCGCCTACAGCGTGTGGTTCGCCGCTTCAAAACGCCGGCTCTCACCGGCTATTGTTTTGCCGGATAATAGATAATTATACCGCTCTTTGGGGCGGAAAGCAAGAACAACCGGCTTAGGGGTCTCTTCGTCCCGTGCTTTTTGCCTTTTTCTGCTCCAGTCAAACACGGAAAAAAACGCCGGAAACACCCGATTCTCTGCGCAAAAACAGCCGGCATTTGGCCGGCTGCTGCCCTATGACGCTGATCCGATTATAAAAACGGAATCTGCAGATTGGGGTTTGTGATCTCCTGAATCGGCACGCCGTAATACTCCTTGCGGTACTGCGCGATGGAATAGGAAAGATTCGCGGCAATTCGCTGTGTGTTGTGCATGATCCAGTCTGCGTCGCGCGGGTAATCGTGGAACGCTGTCTGCACCAGCAGCGCGGGCATTTCAGGGTACGCCATCTCCGTTAAGGTCTGGTTATTTGCCAGCTTGATCTTGTCTGCCTCGGGGTAAATAAAATTATTTTTTACGATCTGGGCCCAAAGCCCGCTCATGGGATGATTGGTCTGGTAATAAATGAAGCAGCCGTTATACTGCCCGGAGAGCGCCTCCGGCGCGGCATTGGAGTGAATGGAAAGATACAGGGTACAGTTGTTCTGCACGGCCTGCTTCGCGCGCTCCTGCAGCATCGTGCCCCACTCGCTCGCGGGAACCTGTGCGCTCGACGGCGCAATAATGGTCTCTATGCCGTATTCATGCAGATACTGGGCCATCCAGTTCGCGATCTGCCGCATATAATCCTCTTCGGTTTTTCCATCGGGATACAGATTATAGTACTGCGGCGACGGACTGAGATACACGCGGAACGCAGGCTGCTCCGTCTTGGTACTCGCACTCGACCTCATAAGCGCTTCACTGCCGGCTGCCTGCGACGCTTCGGCGGCAGCCACATGCGTGCCCCCCATACAGAACAGCATTCCCGCAGTGAGCAGAAGGCTCATCATTCGTTTCAGCATTGTCACTTCCCCCTGTAAAGACGACACGATATACTTCATTTTATTATATCGGCTTGTCCGCGAAATATAATTCTTTAAAAGGATTATATTTCCTGACTTCTCAGGATTTTACAGAAAAATCCTGAGAGCGCCCGCGGCAGCCGTTGCTTTTCAGGAACAAATCTTTTATAATCAAAAGAAAACGACGGATTCTCATCCGGTGAAGGAGAACGCAAATGATCGGAATTATCGGCGCGATGCCCATTGAAGTTGAGGGACTAAAAAGCAGACTGCAAAATCCGCAGACAGAAATACTGGCGGGTCTGGAATTCTGCAAGGGGACGCTGTCCGGTGTGGAATGCGTCATCGCGCACTGCAACCCCGGCAAGGTGAACGCCGCGCTGTGCACGCAGCTGATGATTACCCACTACCAGCCCCGCCTGGTGATTAACAGCGGAGTGGCGGGCGGAATCGGCGAGAGCATTCACATCGGCGATCTGGTGATTTCTACCGCTGTGGTACAGCACGATATGGACACCTCCCCGCTGGGAGACAAACGCGGCTATTTGTCCGGTATCGGGCTGATCGATATCCCCGCTTCGGAGAAGCTGGTTCAGCTGCTCGGGCGAACGGCTCCGGAGGTTTACAAGGGCGCGGTACATACGGGCGTGATCGCCACGGGCGATCAGTTCATCTGCGATTCGGCAAAGCTGCACGAGCTTGGCCGTGATTTTGGCGCGATGGCCTGCGAAATGGAGGGCGGCGCTGTCGGGCAGGTATGCCATGTGAACAGCGTGGACTTTGTTGTGCTGCGCACGATTTCAGACAACGCTGACGACGACGCGAAAATGGATTACGCCACGTTCGCCCCAATCGCGGCCCAGCGCGGGATCGACCTGTTGTGCCGTATTCTTCCCGAGCTGTCCTGATTCTTTTGCAGCGGATACAAACCTGCGATTTAAAATGAGAAATCTTGTGTTTTCTCCGCCTTCGACGGGGAAACATGAACTGCGATTTCCTGTTTTTACGAAAGATTCTGCATGGTCTCTCCTGTTCCCGGTTCGAAACCGCCAAACAGAAACGGAGGGTGCGTATGAAGTTCTATGACATCTCCCGCGAATTGTTTTCTGCCGATGTATACCCGGGCGACCCCGTTCCCTGGTCGGAACGGATCCGCCGTATCGACACCGGCGACGATTATAATCTGTCCGCCTTTTTCACCGGCTCTCACAGCGGCACCCATCTGGATGCGCCGCGGCACTTTCTGGAGGATGGGGACACGATCGACCGGATTCCGCCGGAATTCCTGATCGGGCCATGCACGGTGGTTACGGTGGAGGGGATTGTGACCGGCGCACAGATCGAGGAGCTTTTGCCCCGCTGCCAGAAGCGGATTCTGTTCCACGGCGACGGCCAGGCGTTTTTAGACCGCAGCGCCGCGTTTGTTCTGGCGGACAGCGGTGCCCTGCTGGTGGGGACGGACGCGATCTCGATCGGCAGCGAGGCCGAGGAGCGATCGGTCCATCTGGAGCTTTTGGGCGCAGATATTCCGATTCTGGAGGGCGCCGTTCTCGACGGCGTTCCGGACGGGGACTACCTGCTGATTGCGCTGCCCTTAAAGCTCCGCGGTCTGGAGGCTTCCCCCTGCCGCGCGATGCTGTTGCAGGGCACCCTGCCAAGGGACGAACGTTTTTCGTAATATGGCAGGTCAGCAATCATACAAAGTAAAACGACCGCGTGACTTTCCAACGGCCAAAAGGG